>JBAYLX010000066.1:0-6204 GCA_041663885.1 Minisyncoccota bacterium
AATTATATATTTTAAAAAGCAAAACTTTTCCCTAATTACAGATTGCACACACTAAATACATCAACGCAAGAAATTTTAACACAAAATATAAAAAAAGAAAGGGATACAAGAAAGGGATACTATTAATTATTAAGTCCCAATTCTATGTCCCAGTAAAGCGCCGCACACGCCCTAACTGTAACGTGCGGAAATAAAGACACCTCAAACCCCGCATTTTCCAAATCATGGTGCAGCTTCTCCAATAAATCCGAGCACAGAGCCCTCGGATCATTTGAAGGTACGGGAATATCATACCTAGAAAAAATCGACTTTATTGTGTCACGATTTTTCAAGGTACGTTTTCCGATTGACCAATACCCATAGCCGCCAGTACTGCCCAAAATCCGATTTATTGCCGCTTCTCGTTCCCGCTTCTTTAGCTCCGTTTCTCTTTGAGCCTGAAACGCTGCTTCCCGATCCCTTCGAGCCGCTTGCTCTGCTTTCTGGCGCACATTATGCGCGACAGAGTTCACCATACGACTCACTTTTTCTTCTTTTATTCTATAGTGGCCCGCCCGCGTTTTCTGAAATGCCGCCCCAGCCTTGATCGCCTTATTTTTTTCGCTTTCTTTCATCAAATCACCCCTTTAACCTTTACTGGACAATAGCGATTGTTTTGTCATTGCCCATAAGACCTGGAATGAATTTACTACTAATTATCTTCTATGTCAAAACTACCATCAATTGCGCAATTACTTAAATTTAGTCAAATTCAATTTTGCACTGGCGATCCGTTGCCCCGCCGGTCTTCTTCGGTTTCCTGGATCTTTTTCCCCGGCAAGCCCAAAGCCAGGAAAAATCCGCCCGCAATCAGGCTCATTATGATTGCCACCTCAAATTGCGATACCGAAAGCACGGCGTTTTTGTGCGCCATTATGCCCAAACCAAAACCGATCAATATGCCGCCCAGAATTGTAAATAAAAATTTTATAATACCATTCATACGATTCACGATTTACGAATCGCGATTTACGAATTTGAAATCATAATTCATAAATCGCGATTCGTAAATCAAAACATCAAAAAAGCAAGATTATTATATTTTATCACAAACCAAGGCAAAATCAGCCAGATTAGCGTTTTTTGGCGAAATCGCAAATATCTTTGAACTCGCACCATTCGCACTGCCAGCCGGGAGTGGCGCGAAAATCGCTTTTGGTGATTTCCTTGATGATTTCGGCAATCTTTTCCCGATGGCTGACGATATCGTTGCCATCCGGAGAAAACGACAGGCGTGAAGAATTATTCAAATAAAAATATGTCAGTTTTTTTGAATCAAGATCAAAAACTTCTTTGGCCGCGATCTGGTAGATCATTAACTGCATTTTGTCTTCCGGCTTCAAACGCTCCTTGGCCGTTCCGGTCTTATAATCAATGATTTCCACGCCCGAATCGCTTTCATCAATACGGTCGATCTTGCCGGTGATCGAATGGCCGTCGATTTTCAAATTGAAATCCTGCTCCAGTGCGGGCGCGCCGTTGATGGTATATATTTTGGGTCGGCGGACGGAAAAATCCGCCCAAAAACTTTTCAACGAATCCAATCCCTGCTTATAATAAGTTTCTTTTTCTGATTTGCCGTCATACCATTCGTCGATCCAATTCTTTTTGTAAATATCAACCAATTGCTTGTAGCTGCCCTTTTTGGAGCCCAGCTCGAACAAAAATTCATAAAGCGCATTGTGCATTGTCTTGCCATAGCTGAAAAACGCCTTGCCGCGCGTGGGAATACGCAAAATATGGGCGAATTTATATTGCATCGGGCATTTTTCAAAAGTCGCCAGCTGGGTGAATGAAAAATGGCCGGGAAGCGCGCCCTGCACCTGCGGCTTGCGGTAATTATTGGCCACGCGCACGGTCTTGACTTCATCTTCATGACTATCGCCATTGTAACCCATTTCGTGCAAAAACCGCGAAACCTTTTTTGGCTTCACGCCGCCGTAATCCGCCGCTGAAGCCAGATAAAGGCTTTTGCGCGCCCGAGTCATCGCCACATAAAACAACCGCCGCTCTTCTTCCAAATGCGCGTCGCCTTCGGGAACCGGATCATTCGCCAGCGCTTCAGGAATCTCGATTTCGTCGCCGCGCCCGATGGTCGGAAATTTGCGATCCACCAAATTGGCGATAAAAACATGGTCAAATTCCAATCCTTTGGCCGAATGAATCGTCATTATCTGCACCGCGTCCGGAGTTTTGATCGGATCAAAGCTCAACTTGCCTTCTTCGCCGGATTCGATTTCCATATCCAGCTCATCAATGAATTTTTTCAAATTAGGATCGATGTTGGCCGCCTCAAAGTCCTTAACCTTGCCATAAAATTGGCCGATGAAATCGATTTCGGATCTTCGATCCTGGCGCACCAAGTGTTCAAGATAGCCCGAATCCTCCAAAAACGACAGCACCAGTTCGGAAACGTTTTTTTCACGGACGATCGCGCCGTGTTTGGAAGCCATTTCCAACAATTTATTGATACCGGCCACGCCATGCTCGGTCAAACCGTTAACCAGCGGCAATTCGCAAAGCGTTTCATATATTGACTGCGCCTTTTTGTAGCCATGCTGGGTGATTTTTACGATATCGGAATTGGGAATCATCAAAAACGGCATATTGATCACCCGCCACACCGCCGCGCTTTCATGATAGTTGTTCAAAAATTTCAAATAAGAAATTATATCCAGCACCACCGGCTTGGAATAAAGCCCTTTCAATGCCATGAACTGCGCCGGGACTCCCGACCGTTCGCACGCGCGCGCGAATTGCGCCGCGGACTCATTCGCCCGCAACAAAATCGCGAAATCGCCGTATCCGCAATCTTTTTCTTCTTTTATGATCCTGATAATTTCGTTGACGACGCCCTGTACCTCCTGCTCCGCGGACTTGAAATGCAAGTGGCTGATTTTGCCTTTGCAATCGGAATCGGCAACCAATTTTTTATCGATCTTGGCAATAAATTCCAAACGCCGGGGATTATTTGCCTGGATAAAACCATAGGCCGCGTCCAGAATATTCTGGCAGGAGCGATAGTTGCGCGTCAGCACCACTTGCCCGGCTTTGGAAAAATCATTTTTGAATTGCACGATATTGCCGAAACTCGCCCCGCGCCAGCGGTAAATCGCCTGGTCATCGTCGGCGCAAACGGTCAAATTGTTTTCAGGTGCCGCCAAAAGCTTCACCAATTCATACTGGATCCAATTTGTGTCCTGGAACTCATCGACAAGAATGTATTTGAATTGCTTGCGGAATTTTTTCAAAACCGCCGGCCGCTTGCGGAAAAGATCAACCGCGTAATTCAAAAGATCGCCAAAATCAAGGAGATTGTTTTCCATCAGCAAATTCTGGTAATAACCATAAGCACGCGCGGTCTCCAGCAATTTTTCCTTTTCCTCAGTCGCGGTTTTGGCATATTTCAAATAATCCGCGGGGAATATTCCCTGATCTTTGCACCGCGAAAAATGATTCAAAAGCGCGTGGATGAATTTCGCGGGATTGCCCAGCGGTTTGTAATACTTGAGTTTTAACCGGTCGATATTGTGCCGCACCAAAAGCCAGGCCGAAGTCTGGTCCGCCAGCTTGAAGTTTCCGGGAATACCGATATCCAAACCGTTCTGGCGCAAAACCCGTTCGCAAAAAGAATGGAACGTGCAAATCCAAAGATCGGCATAGCCCAGCGACAACAGATCATCCACCCGGTCTTCCATTTCGCCCGCGGCTTTGTCGGTAAAAGTCAGTGCCAGAATCTCTTCAGGCTTAGCAAGCCCCTGTTCCACCAGCCAGGCGATCCGGTGCGTCACCGCCCGCGTCTTCCCCGTCCCCGCGCCCGCCACGATCAAAAGCGGCCCTCTGCCATGGGTTACGGCTTGTTTTTGTTCCTTATTGAGTTTATTTAAATCAATCGCCATTTGTTTTATTATTTCTCCATACCTCCCATAATTCCAACAAATATATTTTTATGGCGCCCTGCGAGCGCGACCGGCGCGAACACGAGGAATTCGCCAGCAGGCGAATATCCGTGCGCCATAAAAATATATTTGTTGGAATTTCCCCTCTCAACTCCCACTTTTGCATTTTACCGCAAAAAACAAATAAACAAAAATGCACCGGAACAATCCGGTGCTTTTTTTGTATTTGAACCGTAGGGGCGGGTCTTGTGCCCGCCCTTTGTGTTGTTATCCAGCGAGGGAATGGGTGGCAGAAATGCGGGCGGGCACAAGACCCGCCCCTACAAATACAACATTCACCCATTGTGGATTTCTTCTTCCTTCTGCGTCCAATCCTTGTATTTTTCTTCCACCACGTCTTTATCTTTTTGAATGCGTTGGTGCTTTTCTTTCAATTCCGCGGAAATCGCGCGTTTTTGTTTGGTATAATAATCGTAAATCGCTTCGGCGAGCGCGTCGGCGGCCAGCACCGAGCAATGCAGCTTGATCGGCGGCAAACCGCCCAGCTGGTCGACGATCTCCTGCTTGCTTATTCTCGCCGCGTCTTCAAGCGCCATACCCTTTGCAATATCCGTGATCGCGCTGGAAGTGGCAATCGCGGCCACGCACCCGAAAGTCTCGAATTTGATGTCCTTGATAATCTCCCGATCTTTTTTGTCCTTCGCCACTTTGATATACAGCCACATCACGTCGCCGCAAACCAAATTGCCAACTTTGCCGATGCCATCCGCATCCGCGATCTTGCCGTAATTGTGCGGTGCCTTGAAATGATCCATCACGATCGAGGTGTACGGCCCGCTCGATGATCCGCAAACGGCCGGCTTTTTTGATATTTTTTTCGGTTTATTCATTGTTTTTCAAAATAATACATTAAATGCAGTTTTCCGAGGTCGCACCCCTGCTCCGCTGAAGCTACGCAGGGGAACGACCTCAAATACAAAAATACAAATTAATAGTTGGTTTTAAACGGGGAAATTTCGCGCAAACGGAAAATGATCTTGGGCAAAACCTTTAATATATGGTTGACATCGCTTGCTTTTGACCAGCGGCCCAAAGACAAACGCAAAGAACCGTGCGCTTCCTGGGGTTTCAAACCGATCGCCACCAGAACATGACTGGCCGCAAGCTTTGCCGACGAACACGCCGAACCGGTGGAGGCCGCAATCCCGTTTATATCCAGCTGGATGATCATTGATTCGCCTTCCACGAATTCAAACCAGATATTGGCATTACCCGGCAATCGTTTCGTTGGATGGCCGTTTAGATGCGACCCGGGTATGTTTTCCAAAATCCCATCGATCAATTTGCCGCGCAAAACAATCAACCGCGCGTTCTCTTTGGCCATTTCTTTTTGCGCGATCAACCCGGCTTGGGCAAAACCAAAAATCGCGGGCACATTCACCGTTGAAGAACGCAACCCGAATTCCTGGCCGCCGCCGTGTATAATCGGCTCAATCTTGACGCCTTCCCTGACATATAAACACGCCGCGCCCTTGGGCCCATAGATTTTTTGCGAACTGGCGGTCAGCAGGTCAATGTTCATTTTTTTCACATCAATGGCAATTTTTCCAAACGATTGCGCCGCGTCGGTATGGAAATAGACTCCTTTGCTCCGGCAAATATTGCCGATTTCGGCAATCGGTTCGATTGTGCCGATCTCATTATTGGCATGCATCACCGAAACCAAAATTGTATCCGGCCGGATTGCCGCAGCCACATCCTGCGGATCAACCAAGCCAAATCCATCAACTTTCAAGCGGGTAACTTCAAACCCTTGGCGTTCGAGCCACGCCGAACTTTCCACCACGCACGCGTGTTCGATCGGCGAAATTATCAAATGCTTGCCCCGGTTGTTATTGGTGAACATCACGCCCTTCAATGCCAGGTTATTGCTTTCAGTGGCGGAACCGGTGAATACGACCTCTTTTGCCTGCGCGTTAATGATGCCGGCAACATCGATCCGGCTTTGCTCCAAAACTTCGCGCGCCTCCTGCCCAAAACTGTGGAACGACATTGAATTCGCGAAAATTTCCGGCAAAGTCGCGGCCGTTATTTTTGCCACGCGCGGATCAACCGGCGTCGCGGCCGCGTAATCCATGTATATCCTCGGCGGTTGCTTGGGAAGTATTTTCTTTTTTCTTGGCGCGTTGTTTTTTTTGGACATATGTTTAAAAATGACAAATTTCAAATTTCCAATGACAAATAAATTACTAATGATTAAAATTTA
>JBAYLX010000067.1:0-6071 GCA_041663885.1 Minisyncoccota bacterium
CACCAAATTTACGACTTCGCCCAATTGAGGCGGATGTTTCACCGGTTGATAATTTTCATGCATCAGCATCGCCGCGGCGACAATCAACACAATGTTGAACGCGCCGCCGACGATCCAGGGAACAACCATGTTCCACGATGCCAAATATCCGCCCGACAGCGCGCCGACCACCAATGCGATTTGCACCGCCTGCAATCCTTTGGCACTGGCAATCTGCAAATGACTTTTGTCTTTGCCGATGCACTGCAGTTCGTGTTTTATCCACGCATCCAAAGCGCCATTATAAAAACCGCAACCGGTAGCAAAGACCAATTCCGCCAGGATGCATTGCCACAAGCTGTCCGCCCAGATATAAACAACGGGCGCGACTGCCGTGATTGCTCCCGAAACGATCATCGATTTTTTGCGGCCGAAACGGTCGGCAAAATACCCCGTGGGCAATTCCGCGACCAGCAAAAAAACCGAAAACGACAATCCCACCAATCCCAGATCCGCGAGGCTCAGCCCCTTGCCCATCAAGAAAACCGCATAGGTGGATGCCACCATTGCCGTCGGCATTTGCCGCAAAAACTGCAATATTTGGTATTTTTTAATCAATTCGTTTGCTTGCATATATTCATCCCCCTCCTTTTGTTAATGAACGCCAAGGCAAAACAAGGCCGCACAACAAAAAACGCCCTGCTTGTCTTGCCAGGGCGTTTTTGGAAAATAAAAGAGATTTTAACTCAAAAATTCAGAAAAACCGCCCGCGACAAAATAAGCAACCACATACGCAAACCCGCCCAAAACATTCTGGGTGCGCGCGTTGCTATTAATTTCACAGCAGGCTGACATGATAATTTTTTATTCTTGTTATAATATTTATTCAATAACACACGATAAATATTTTGTCAAACATTATGCAAATTTGCACCAACAGACAAAACTACTCTAAACTAAATTCAACCAATTTCTTTTTAATTTCCTTATCGCCCACCTCAAATCCGGGCATGAATTTAACCGTTTCTTGATAATTGATATCCTTGAAATAACCGAGTTGAACTTTAAATATCTTATCGTTAAATTCAGAACCAAAAACTTCATTTCCTTTTTTAACAATTTCATTTATTCCGTAAAAATCCCTCATTATAAAATATAAATCCACATAATCTTTCCATTTTGCGCGGCGCCCCAACGCGAATGCCTTCATCGCCGCCAGAGTCAACAAATCCGGCAAAGTTACAATTGAATCCAATTTTTTCGAATACTCAATTTCATAAATATAGCGGAAAAAAGTGAATTTAACTTCTTTGGCGATAAATGTAAATTCATCCAATTTATCAACAATAATTTTATCAATGCTTGTTTTTTCTTTTATTTTTCTTTCAATCGCCGAATTATTGAATTTTTTAATCGAAAACATATCAAAATCAATTGATTGGCGGTGGCCAATATGCAACGCAATCGCCGTCCCTCCCACCAAACCAAAATCCCTTGAAAACAATTTCAAGACCGGTAATAATTTGGTTTGTTCTTGTGTCAAAATCTCCTTACGCATATTTCTTAAAATATAAAGTGAAATAATTTATTATTTCCGGCCGCAAATTGGTACGTTTTTGTTTTGCCGCTTTTTTGAAAATTGCGGCCATTTTTTTTATACCAATAATTTTTTTTAATTCATCAATATCATTAAAATCGCCGTAGTTCAAAACTGCTTCGGTAATAATTTCCGGCCCGAGATTTTCGTAATTGTCGGTGCTCCAAACCAAATATTTTCTCTGTTTAATGAATTCAGAAAGCGTCATAATGAATGTATTTTAACATAAAACCGGCTCAAAATCGAGCAGATTTTGGATTAATTTGCCGCCCGCCTATATCCGGTACTTCGTCCCCTCTTTTGCGTCATAGATCTTCACACCCATGGAAAGCAGGCGGTCGCGGATCAGGTCGGATTTGGCAAAATCTTTTGCCGCGCGCGCCACGTTGCGATCGGCGATCAACGATTCGATGAACGCGTCGGTTTTGGCGGCATCAAATTTCATGAATCCAACAAACGAATCAATCTGGCGCAAAAATTCAAAAGTCCGCCGGCCGGATTTTTCTTTCATGTTCTGGCCGCGGATGAATTCGAACAAAACCGCGAACGCCTGCGGCGTGTTAAAATCATTCGCCAGCGCTTCATGGAATTTGGCTTTTGCCGTTTCAACTATGGCTTCATCGGCGTCATCGTCAAAATTCGCGTCAACTTTGTTGAATATGAATTCATCAATACGGCCCAATGAATTTTTGGCCTGCTCCAGCGCCGCGTCGTTGAAATCCATCGCCGCGCGATAATGATTGCTGATGAAAAAATACCGCAAAACCCGATGGTCATAAGCTTTCAACAAATCACGGATGGTTTTGAAATTTCCCAGCGACTTGGACATTTTCACCGAGTTGATATTCAAAAACCCGGTATGCATCCAATAGCGCACCAGCGGCGCGCCCGCGATCGACTCCATCTGGGTTATCTCGGCTTCATGGTGCGGGAAGATCAAATCGATCGCGCCGCCGTGGATATCGTAGTGCGGCCCGAATTCAACTTCCGTGATCGCGGTATCCTCGATGTGCCATCCGGGGCGGCCCTTCCCTAAAGCCGTATCCCAGCTGGGCTCCCCTTCTTTTGACACTTTCCACAAGCAAAAATCATTCCAGCCTTTTTTCTGGTCATCGGCATCAATGCGCGAAACCGAATCGTCTTCTTTCAATTCAGTGCGGCCCGAAAGCTTGCCGTAATCGCCAAATTTGGCGATCTCAAAATAAATGCTGCCGTCGGGCGTGCGGTACGCCAAACCTTTATCCAGCATCCTTTGCGTCTGGTCCACAATATTTTCGATATAATCCGTGGCCCGCGCGAATTTGCTCACCGCGTTATTGCCCAATGCCTGCATGTCTTCGATGTATTTTTTTTCAAAATCCTGGGTTAAATCTTTCCAGCTGATATTTTTCTCGGCCGCGCGCTTAATGATCTTGTCGTCCAGATCGGTGATGTTTTGCAAATAATTGACATCGAATCCGCTCCACCGCAAATATTTCACGATGAAATCGAATTGCGTGTAAGTTTTGGCATGACCCAAATGCGACAAGTCGTAAACCGTGGGCCCGCAAACGAAAAATTTGACCTTCCCCGCAACCATAGGCACTAGCTCGGCTACCTTGCGCGTCATCGTGCTGTAAATTGATATTTTGTTCATTGATTTGGTTTAAATTATTCATTTTGCGACAAAGGCAGAAAACCATTTTTATCCAAAAACATAATTACACCTCTTAATAAATAATTATTGTGGAAACTCAACGTATACTTTCTTTTGCCTTCCGCTTCGGGAATAATCATCTTTTTATCTCGCAATTGTTTAATATTTCTTGATATTTCCGCAGGTATTTTGCCATGGAAAACTGTCTTCAAATCGCCAGCCTGAATTATTTGTTTATCCGCGGCGATTTCTAACACCTTCTTTTCACTGTCTGTGATTAATTTTCTTTCGAAAGACACGCTAATCGCGGGCAACAAAATATTTTTTTTTAAATAGTCATAATCAAGCAATTTATCAATTTTATTTACTTCATTCCTTAGGCCCTCCAGCACATATTCGCACCACTCAAGCATTCCGTTTTCCTGACCGCTATCAGCTTTTGAAAGGAAATGATAATATTTTTCCCTGTCGTTACAAAAAATGGCAGTTGGGTTAATAATTCTGCCCGTTCGGATATTAAAACCCTGTTTTACCAACATCGCATAAGTCAATGGTCTCACCGATCTTCCATTCCCATTATCGAACGGATGAATCCAAGCAAATCTATGGTGAGCGATTGCCACTTTCAACAGATCATATTTGGGAAGGTTTGTTTCGTTAATAAACACGATCAGTTCCGCCATATAATCGCCGACTTGCGTAAAATCGGGCGGCAAGAAACTCGCACGAGAAATACGAACATTTTCCTTTCGGTATTCGCCGGCATATTTGCTACCTTCACCGCCAGGTGGCGGAGTCAAACCAGCAACAATTTTTCTATGCAATTCGCTAACAAATATTCTAGTTATTTCTGTTTTTTCAATGATTTCATCAACAAATGCAAGGGCATTTTCTCCGTTTTGAATTTCTATGATTTTTTCGTCTTTTGTTTTTCCGTCATTAATTTTTGTTTCTATAAATTCGGCAATTGTCGTGCGATTCCCCTCAATCCTTGCCGAACCAACACTTTCCAGCGTGTGGAAAATATTTTTCAATTGGAAAAAAATTAGAGGGTGGGTAGTCCCGCCCAAGGGTTTCTTTCTTAAATAATCAAGCTCAACTATCAAGTCTATCAATTTGGAATTAAAAGGAGGTTCGATTAACTTCAATTCTATATGTTTAAATTTAACATCCATGTTTTTAACATTTAACAAAAATACTCGTTTTTTATCCTATTTAAAGGATATCATAACGGAAAACATTTAACAAATACCAATTCCAACATTTAACACCACCCATCAAATAAACTACCCCGCCGCCGAGCAGCGGGGTATTCCCTCCGCTACGCTACGGGAAAAGTTTGTTTAATTCCTCCGTTCGCTTCGCTCGCTACGGGCTAGCATTCAACCCCGCCCTAGAAGGGCGGGGTATTCTGCTAGATTAAACAAACTGCGAAATTTATCGCCACAACTTAGTCGAAATAATTTAGACCCGCATAAACACAAATTAAGTCAAAATTCACCTAAATTCACGCTTTTCGAATATTAGCTTTCCTAAAATTTAAAAAAACAACCAACGATCCGCCAATAACTATCAATCCGGAAACCGTCCAGGCAATCTGAATATTAAACATATGCGCCGCCGCGCCACTTACAAATAAACCGAATATTGCGCCGAAGTGCCCTGCCATAGATGCCATTGACGCAATTGTGGCGCGCTGTTCGCTCTTCATAATATTTCTTTGCAAAAACAAACGCTGGATCGGAGAAAACATTCCCCGTGAAATTTCCTGAATCAATAGCATTAAAATAGCAAATGCCGCCATTGGTATTGCTACTGAAAGTATGATCCCAAATCCCAAAACAACTTGCAGGCCGAACAAAGTTTGCCCCGACAGATCTTCGCGCCGGAACTTTTCGGCAATCTTGGAACCAATAAAACCCGCGACAAAACACGCCGCCAATAAATAACCAAGCTGTATCGTGTCCAATCCCAGCCCCTGAAAATATGGCTGCCACTGGTAATCCGGTGCCACCGTAGCAAAAACCTGAAGACACCCCAACAAAAAAATATACCGCAACACTGGGTCTTTGTGCGACTTCAAAAAATAAAAAACAACTTCCTTTTTAATTTCCGGCATGGCATATGTTTCATGCATCACAATGTTGGAAACTATGCTCAACAAAAGTAAAATACCGCCGCCCAAAAGCCACGGAAATCTGGAATCAATCATCGCTAAATATGGCCCGATAAGAGAACCGGCAATCATCGCAATATAAAACATCTGGCCTTCCCGGGCATAAGCGATCCGCTGCAGCTTCTGATCGCCTTCGTGCGCCAGCTGGTCGTAAAGCCAGGCATGGAACGCGCCATTGGCAAACGCCACGCCCAACGCATCAACCAGCGCCGCAACCAAGCACCATTCAAAAGAATTTGCCGCGGCATAACCGAACAACCCAATCCCCTGCAAAGCGCAAGCAATCACAAACGACATCTTCCGACTGAAGCGATCGGCAAACAGCCCGGTTGGCAATTCAAAAAACAATATCATCGCGAATATGATCGCCGCCAAAATATTAACTTGAAATAAATTAAGCCCCTTACTGATAAAGAAAAGGGTGAAAGTTACCGCCGTCAGCGCCCGCCCAAACTGGGAAAACAGCGATATCCAAATAAATTTTTGAACCGTATTCAAACGCATAACAATAGCCTTTTTACCACTTTGATATAATACAATAGAATTGATTTAGTGTCACTAATCGTACCATGCTATAATAATAGCAATATGGCAAAACTCAATTCCAGGACAAAATATTTGCAAATCGCGTTGAACGGCAGCCTTTATGACGCCCAAAGGATAATCCGGCAGCTGCCGGCCAG
>JBAYLX010000068.1:0-5872 GCA_041663885.1 Minisyncoccota bacterium
AGTTCTTTTTGATATTGCCGGTTCTTCCGGGACAACGCTGGGGACAAGGTATCTTCGCAACAGTTCAACAATTGGAACGAATACTTTTTTGGGAACTACTTGGTTTGGGGCAAATGCATCTACCTCAACCGGTGGAACCGCGGTTAGCACGGCTTCCATATCTTCGTTCGGGGAATCACCGTGGAGTAATGGTGCTTCATACCCGACTTATATGACATTTTCCACTACCGCCGCGTCAAGTATAGTTGCGTCTGAAAGAATGAGGATAACAAGTGCGGGCAACGTTGGCATTGGGACGACGGGACCAGATGCTAAATTAACTTTCCAAGCGTTGGGAGGTGGAACTGGAGAGCTGATTGAATCGTGGAAAAATATTGGAGGAGATACGCGATTTACATTTCTTTACGATACGCAGAATATCAGGTATTCAATCGGTGGTCGCTCATCAAATCCGTTTTTTACTATCGTTGAAACAAGCGGTAACGTTGGTATTGGGACGGTGGCACCGAATGCTCCATTGCAAATAGCCGGAGATATCGCAAACACGGCGGTATTAATTGATAATAATGCATGGTATTCTGGGCTGAATAATGCGGGTAGTACTATAAGATTAATTGGGATAGGAAGTGCTAGCAATGATGTGTATCTGGGGGCAATTGATGACGCCGGAGGTAAAGTGATTATTCGTGAAGATGGTACCGATAAAGTTACAATAAGCGGCGGCAACGTCGGCATCGGGACGACGGCACCGAATGTGAAATTGGATATTTTGAGCGGAACCGCAAATGCGGTGGGAGACACCCTTACTTCTCAGACTTTAACGGTAACGGGGCCGAATATTGCGATGGGAGGTGCCGGTATCAACACGGGTATTTTAAATATAGCGACCAATGATGCATTAGGTATTAATATTGGCGGGTCGCTCTCCTTTAGCGGTCGCTATGCCGGTACGTCCCAAGCGGGTTGGGCGGTGATAAAAGGTGCCAAAGAAAACGCGACAGCCGGAGAATACGGTAGCTATCTTGCTTTTGGAACTCGCGCCAATGGAGGAATAATAACGGAAAAAATGAGAATTACCAGTTCCAGCAATGTCGGCATCGGCACCGCCGCGCCGGCTTCGTTGCTGGATGTCACCGGCGGGCTGACCACGGTCGGCGGCGTATTTACCATCGGAACGAACGAGCCTTCGGTGGTGGCCAGCGACGTACTGGGAAAGATAAATTTCTACGCGCCGCTGGAAGCGGACGGCACGGACGCAATTGCCATCGGAGCTTCCATCGCGGCCGTCTCGGAAGGAACCTTTAACACGACCACCAACACGACCAAGCTTTCATTCATGACGGCGGCGTCCGAAATCGCCACCGAGCATATGGCGCTTTCCAGTGCCGGAGTGCTCACCGTCACCCATTTGGCGAGCGGCAGCCTGACCAGCGCATCGGGAGTGATCACTTCTTCTTCAGATGAAAGGTTAAAGGACATTACCGGCCCGCTCGCGTACGGCCTTGCCGAAGTTATGCAACTTCGTCCCATCCGTTACCACTGGAATGAAAGATCCGGAATTCCCACTGGGCCGGAATATGGCGGTTTTGGCGCGGCGCAAGTGGAGCAGTGGATACCTTTGGCGGTATCTTACGGCGACGACGGAATGCGGAGCCTGAGCGACCGACCGATCCTTGGCGCGCTTGTTAACGCAGTTCAGGAACAGCAGGGGATGATTGACGAATTAAAATTAATGCTGAATGGTTTTGGATTATTAGATTCCACTAGCACCAGCGATATGGCATTTTCATCTGGGGGCGGTTTGATGCAGGCAATTAAAAATGCATTGCAGTCATTGGGAATGGCGCTGCAGAATGGCGTGGCGATGTTAAAGGAGGTAGTGGTGGATAAATTCACGGCCAAGCGGGCGGATATTGAGCAGATACAAAACAAGCAAATTCAAACTGAGCAGATCAATGCGCGGCAAATTTGCGTTTCCGGTAATGATGGCGAGAGTGTGTGTTTGACCAAGGATCAATTAAAAGATTTGATTAAAAAGGCCGGTTCTTCGGTGACTATCAACCAAATATTTCAATTGCCTTCGGAAATTTCGGATTCAACCACAACCGCCGCGGTTTTGGATTAGACTTTTGCCCGCAGTTCCATCGTTTTGGCCTTGCGTTGCAGTTTGGCGCTTGTTAAGATAATTGCGATGAATTTTTTGATTACTCACTTAAAAAAACTTGATTGGCTGATGGCGCTGGCCGCGGTTTTTCTGGCGCTGATCGGTTTGTTATCGCTTTATAGCAGTTCGATCCACTCGGGCGATTTTGGCAATTTTACGAAACAGGCGATTTTTCTCGGCATTGGTTTTTGCTTGATGCTGGCGTTGAGTTTTTTCGATTGGAGAATATTTAGGGAAAGCTCGGCTTTCATTTTAATATTGTATTTTTTATCGGTCGCGGCGCTGGTCGGGTTGTTTTTTTTCGGGTCAATGAACCGCGGGGTACGAACATGGTATGATTTCGGGTCTTTCACGTTTGATCCGATTGAATTGTTAAAACCGGTGCTGGTGATTTTGCTGGCCAAATATTTTTCCAGCCGCCATGTCGCGATGTACCAGCTGCGGCACACTTTGCTTTCTGGATTTTACGTCGCTTTGCCGGCCGCGCTGATTTTTTTACAGCCCAATTTGGGGCCGTGTCTGGTGATATTTTCTCTTTGGATGGGAATGCTTATCATTTCCGGGATTAAAATGCGCCACCTTCTTTTGGTTTTTTTAACCTTTTTGATTGTTTTTGCCGCGGGGTGGATGTTTTTTTTGAAAGATTACCAAAAGGAGCGGGTAATGAGTTTTTTCGTTCCCTACGATCCTCTTGGCGTTTCCTGGAGCCAGAACCAATCAAAAATCGCGGTGGGGACCGGCGGATTGTTCGGCAAAGGGATGGGGCAGGGGTCGCAAACGCAATACGGTTTTTTGTCCGAGCCCCAGACGGATTTTATTTTCGCGGCGATCAGCGAAGAATTCGGTCTTTTCGCGATCGTTATCGTCATGGCGCTGATGTTTTTGCTGGTGGCGCGCGCCACGCGGGCGGCATTGCGGGCGCGGGATAATTTTTCCCGCCTTTTTGGCGCCGGTTTCGCGGTTCTGCTGGTGGCTGAAGCCGTGATCCATATCGGAGTCAATATCGGGTTTTTACCGATCATCGGCTTGCCTTTGCCGCTGGTCAGTTACGGCGGTTCGAACCTTATTGCGACTTTTGCTCTGCTGGGGTTGATTCAAGGAATCGTGGCCGCGTCGCGCTCGGTTGTCGGCGAAGAAGTGTGATTTTTTTGAAAAAAAAGTTTTCCCCAGCTTGGGGCGATTGTGTTTTGATTTTTGGATAGTATAATAATATTATCAAAACGGAACGGCATTAATTAAAAAATTAAATCCAAAATTTAAATATCAAAACTATTTGAATTTTAAAGTTTGGATTTAAAAAAAATAAATAAAAATGTTAAAGAAAATACCCAAAATCGCAGTTTATCTGACGCTTTTTTTAATTCCGCTTTTTTCGCTGCCTTTCACGAGCGATGTGCTTGATTTCCAAAAACAGTTTTTGCTGTTCATTATCACCAGTTTCGGGGTTTTTTTCTGGATATGGAGAGCTTTAACCGAAAAAAAACTTGAGATCAATCTTAGCCCGCTTCATTTTTTCATCGGGGGATTCGCGGCGGTGGCGCTGGTGTCGAGCATTTTTTCTTTGTACCGGTATGGAAGCTTATGGGGTACGCCCCTGCCGGTTGCCGAGAGTTTTATCACGATATTGAGTTTTATTTTCCTTTATTTCCTAATCGTAAATAATTTCAGGAAAGAAGATATCTATAAATTAATCGCGATTGTGGCGGTTTCAGGCGCGGCCGCGGCGGGGTTGGGCATATTGCAGTCGTTTGGGCTGGGCGCTTATCTTCTACCGTTTTTAAGCTACGCGAAGATTTCGACATTCAACACGATCGGCACCACGAGCAGCTTGACCTTATATTCGGCGGTGATCTTGGCAACGGTTTTTCCCTTGGTGTTCATGAAGAAGAACCCTTTACGCCGGTTGATGGCAATATGCGGGGGATTTTTGTTCTTGGCGTTGGTGTATTTTAACGGGATTGTAACTTTATATTTTCCCGCAAAAGCTTCGGGTTTGGATTACGGTCTTTCCGTCGCGCCATGGATTGTTTTGGCGGTGAGTTCTTTGGCGGCTTTTGTTTTTTCGATGAGCGATCCGAAATTCGCCAGCAGCAACTCGCGCGTCAAAAACGCTTCGTTTGCGGTTATGATCGTGGCATTCGTGTTCCTGGTTTTCAACATGTTCGCGAAAGATATGGTGGCCAACAGCTACGGATCATTGATGGGCGCGGTGAACGCTAAAACAAGCAACGAAATTTCGCTGGGCCAGCGCGAAGCGGCGGAGATCGCGATAAACGTTTTAAAACAGTCTTCACAGACTTTTTTCTTGGGATCGGGCCCGGGCACGTTCATTTATGATTACATTAAATTCAAGCCGCAAAGTTTGAGCCAGGATAATTTTGTTTGGAATATCACCTTTTTCGCGGGAGCTTCCGAGGCGATCAATATGGTCGCTACCGTTGGTTTGCTGGGAATGGTCGCATTGTTATTGATCGTCTGCTTGTGGACCGTGAAAAGTTTCCGCGTGCTTACCATCGAAGAGGAAAACCAAGCCTTGCCGCTGGCGGTTTTTTGCGGCTGGCTGGCAATCGTTGCGGCAATGTTTTTTTACCCGTTCAACTTGAGCTTGGCGATGTTATTCTGGGTGTTTCTCGGTCTGATAATCGCCATGGATGAAGACAAAATGGTGTTTTTGCCCTTAAAATCAGTTCGCCTCACTTACGCGGTGACTCTTGTGTTTATTGCGATAATGGTTTTCGAGATCGGTTTGCTGGTTTGGAATTCAAAGCGCTATTATGCCGAAGTTGAATATTTGGCGGCGGTAAACGCTTTGCAGAAGAATGATTTGACCGGCGCAGTCAAGCATCTGGAAGCGGCGGCCAATTCCACCGACCGTTTGCAGGATAATTATTTGACCGGCTTGTCGCAGATATATCTGGCGCAGGCCCGTGAAGAATTAAACAAACAGGATTCGAAACCCGAGGATGCGTTCAAAGCGGCATCTCCTTATATCCAAACCGCGATCAATGTCGCGATGCTGAGCACCAACACCGCCAATCCGAACAATTCCGCCAATTGGGCGACTCGGGGATATGTTTACCGGCAGTTGGTCGGCGTCAGCGAGGGTTTTGATACCTGGGCGGTCAATATGTACCAGAAGGCGCTGGAGCTTGAGCCCAAGAATCCGTCGCTTTGGACCGAACTCGGCCAGGTGTATATTTTGAAAAAAGATTTTAACAAGGCCAAAGAGAGTTTCAATAAAGCCATTGATTTGCGGCCGCAATTGATCGATCCTCATTATTACTTGGCTTTGATCAGCGACCAGGAGGGCGATAAGACTGCCGCGATCAGAGAGCTTGAGACCGTCAGCCAGCTTCTGCCCGAAAGCGACCAAGCTTCGCGGGATAACGTGGCCAAAGCAATTGAAAATTTGAAACAAGGTAAATCTCTGAGCGGCAATGCGTCCGCTGACCAGGCTCAACAAACCGTTGACGTGCAAAACCAGCCGGTTGCGCCAGAAGGTGGAGCAATTCCCGGAGAAAGCGAGTCGCTTGAAAAAACCGATACCGGCGCGCCTGTGGATGTCGAATCGCCGAGCCAGCCGGAAGCGGCGGGAAATGGATCAAACGATAGCGCCAATCCGGGCGCAAAAATTACCGAATAGGAAAAAGAGCGCTTTCATGCATACCCCAGGGCGATGCCCCGGGGTATGCTATCTAAAAATTGACA
>JBAYLX010000069.1:0-5843 GCA_041663885.1 Minisyncoccota bacterium
ATAAAGGGCACGATCGCGAAGGCCATAAAGAGTATTGATATTAATCAGAGCAATAAAATTTTCAAACTCCAAAGGCGTGAAAAAATCTTGCTCCTTTTCGGATACATGAGGCAACTTGATCAACATCCAATTAAAAGGAATACGATCGCCGCGCTCATCCAAAAATCTTAATATCTGCCTAAATAAAGATACAGAACGCTGAGCCCCAAATTCACCATGAACCTTCCCAGCGTCAATAATATCCGCGACATCAGTCAAACGCAAATCCTCAATCGATTTATCCTTAATCACGCAATGAGCAAAAGTACCATCCATAAAATGCCGGTATTCCCCTAAAGTATGATCCGCATGACCCTGCTTTTTCTTATAGGCCAAAAAATCGCTGTAACAATCTTTTAGCATCATAAAATTGAAAACCATCTGCCGTTACAGCGACAGATGGCATCTCCCCACTACTCGAGCAGTGGTTAAAATTATTATACCAGACATCGCTGTAACGATGCAAAGGGTTTATTATTTTTTTAATTTAAGCAATCGCGTTTCAATCAAAGACGCAACAACACGGACAAAAGAATAAAAAATACGCAGCAATAAAACCACGAAAAAAGCCAGAAAAGCACAAATAACATAAAACCAAACGCGATCGGCATTATAAGCCTGCACCAAATACCCAATCAAAATATCAAATATTTCCATAGACAAGATATTTAATTTTATAAGAGCATAGAACAGCCAAACAAAAAAGTCAATCTTAAACGACAAAACCGATATAATCCGGCAAATCGAACCGATAATATTTTATTTCCCCGGTCAAAGGAAAAGAGCCACAATTAAAACAAAATTTAAGATTATGAATAACCAAATCAATTAAAGCAAGACAAGTATAATCATCGCGCAAAACAACCGGCTTTAAAAGATTCCGGGAAGCAAAAAAACGCTTTTTATTAAACAAGCGCGCATCAGACATACATTTTGTTAAATATTTCGTGATATATTTAACGGCACCATCCAAACTTTTTATTTTTTCCAAAAAAATGGACCCCTCACCATTATTTTTTCGCCAAATTTTAAGCAAAGTTTGATAAACATGATCAGCAATAAAAGGCAGATTGAAAATAATCATATGATAATGAACATTACCGCCTTTTTCCTTTAAATTACCCTGAAAATCGACATCCTTTTGAAATTCAATCACCGCGACATAAGCCATAGACTGATTCAAAGGCTTAAAAATTTTATAATTAATACGCTGCACAAACCGCATAAATGCTTTATTCGCAACAGAAACATCCGTCATATCGCCGCGAAAAGTCAAAGTCAGAAACATGGGATTATAAACACGACCCTGCTCATACCATTTATAGCTGTTAGATTGAACCAAGCGCCTTAAATTACGCTTAGACCGATATTGCCCGGCCTTGACCGAATCAGCCTTAGCCTGGCTATCACAGGCCGTAACAGCACGATCTAAACGGCCAAAACGAGGTTTTTTTTCGAGAGATAATGGTAACTGGTAACGATACAATTCCGCGCACGAACCCGAGATCACGAACTTATGAAATGTATTCATTCTGGTAATGTGTATCTATTAATAAATATAACGGGGTGCCGCGCTGCTGCGCGGCCGCGGCACCCCAATGCTTTAACCGCAGTCCTTACCGCTACTAAAACAGGCTATCGCCTGTGTGCTCCACTAAGCGAATCAAAGCGCTTACACGGGCATCATTCTGCTTTTAAGGAAGGGGGGTTAAAACAGCTAAGATATAATTCACGCTGTAAATGGCATAGCCAGAGACCACCAACAGCGCCACAGCGCAAGCAGCAAAAGACACACCCCAAAACATCTCACCAGAAATTTCATTTTGCATAGTTTTTTTTATTACCTTACAACAAAAGGCGGCATCCTAAAAAGGAATCCGCCTTAATGTTTACATCGCAATTTCGATCTTCGCCACATTTCCGCGCTCATCATAGACCGCGGAAAGCGGCACCAGCTGCCCCTTGGAAAGATTAGAAACCAAGCTTTGATCAAAACCCATCGTGCCGAACTTTTCAGCAGAAATGAAATTTTTTTTCACTTCGCCTGATTCGCTCACGGTATCGAGAATGACCCAACCCTTATTATCTTTCTTTGAGACAATGCTTTGAAACTTTGTAACAAAAATTTTAAACATTGTTTTTATTTAATTTTAAACTTTTCAAGATCGACCTTTTTTGAATAAAAGAATCTTCAGACCACATTGGCGCTTGCTTATATTCCTCTTTTTCACCCGGAAGCCAGAAAGAGTTATAACAGCCGGCCAAAACCTTATCGAACAAATGAACCCCGAAACCCATTGATTTTGGCTTTGGCATCGCCGGATTTGCCAAAATCTCAATCGCCTCACCATCCCATTCCTTCCAAATAAACAAAAACCAAAATTTATAATGCCGCGTGAAATAATTAGCCAGGCGCCGCACAATCACATCCACCTGCCCCTGATGCTGACTTATAAAATGCATATTCAAATGATAATGGCGCGACAAAGTCAACTTTTTCACAAACTCTTTTGGAATATCAGCCCATTTCCGGCTGTTCAATTCCTGATGCGCTTCATCAAAAAACAATTCACCCTGCCGAATCTTATAAAGATCATCAAAATTTTCCCAATAATAAACCTTGCCAATTTTTTCATTTCCAAAGGTCAAACGATTCCACCACTTCCAAAGAAAACCGCGCCATCCCCTACGCTCCCGGGCAAAATATGCATCAAAATCAATTCGCCAATTAACATAGCAATCAATCCCCCGATTAATAGTTTTCCAAACTTCCCGAGTAGCCCAGTACGATTTTCCCTGTCCCAATTTTCCGGCATGGAGAGTAATCATAAAAAAGAGAAATAAATAACACCACTAAAAAGCGCACAAAACCCCATAAAAGAAACCAAACCCAAACTCAACGGAAAAGAAAGAATAGCATAACCAACCATCACCCCCGGCAAAAAAATCAAACACCACAAAGAAAAAGTTTTCATTTTAATAATTTGAACATTCGCAGCACTGAACAACTTCAACATCCGGCAGCTCGAAACCCGAATTAACAAGAATCAAAGACAAAACACAAACCATCATACAAAAAATTAAAAAAGCCAAAAAAAGATAATTGATTCATATTTTTAACCGGCACCGCGGAACTTATTAAATGCCCAGTTACCAAGCTTAAAAGCTAAAATTCCACCTTCGATCGTGACCACAAGACCAAATATTTGAAACACCGTATCAATCGGAAACATTGCATTAGCCTTTTGAAAAAAAGCCCCGATCGCGGTTAACGCCGCATTAACACCAGAAGGCAAAGCCGAGGGAGTGGGCAACAAACCCACGAACCACACGATCAAATCAGTGACCAAACCAATTAAAATATCAGCCAAATTCATAGAATTAAAGCGGCCTAAACAAGCGGAACCCGCGAGTTAGCGCATAATAAGCAAACCAAAGCCAAAGAAAGGTGTTAATATATGGCCGAATCAGATCAAACACATCGCGCACCCCGGAACCTTCCGAGGTATCAAAGGCATTAATTGGAATAGTCGTCGACGCATTTTCGTGACCATTCCAAACCTGAACCGGGATATTAAAAGAAAACAAATAGCCGTCATCCGTTGCTGTCGCCATTTCAGTGAAAGACCCCGACAACTCAGTAAAATAATAAAACGGTACCTTTGCGGCCGCAGCCGTCGCTATATCATCATTGGCTTCACTAAATGCCGCCTGGAACCCATTAGAAGGCTCAAAAACCGCGCTTAAAGTATCACTCAATATCGTTCCCAACCCATCCAGAAAACCCCCGGTTTGACCACCATTCGCTTCAGCAAGACAACCATAAACATTGTCAGTCCAAGCAAAAGAATTATAGATCGTGCTCGTTACAGTATCAGCACAAACACCCCCAACTTGGTTTGACCCAATCAAATATGCTTTTGAATAGTAAGTAACCCCATCCACCAACGTCGTACCCCTCGTTATGTGCTTATAAGTATTCAAAGAACTGCCATTAACCCCATCACAAGCGCTTATAACACTCTCATCGACATATTGATCGCAATTATTGGCATTGTCCGGCGTTTCGCCATAACAAATTTTTAATTTTTGATAGTCATAAGCAGGCTGCGCAATATGAACAATCCAATCCGTAAAATTTCCGCAACCCTCAGACTGAGGCGGGTCCGAAAAAGACGAACCATTTTGCGCACCAGACTGACTTCCAAAGCCAACAATACTATCAACATAAGTATAAATTCCATAATTACACGAGCTCGCAGCATTGTAAGGCAACACCTCAAAAGAACCAATACCATTAGTCGTGCAAGTTGCACCCATAGGATTATAGATCTTCCCAGTTGTAACCCCATCAACCCAAAAAGTAACCCACCGATCAGAAGCATTATAAGCCGAAGTATCCCAATTAATCGCAAAATAATGCCAAGTATTAGAGGTAACAGTAGTAATCAAAACAGGATTCGCACATGCCACACTATCACAATATTTTATATCCCAGCCGGCCGCACTCTTATAAACATAAAGTTTGCCGCACATAGCAGTCTGATTGATTTGAGAAAATTCAAATCCAGAACTCTGCTGACCATTAGAACCAGCAACATTTTCGAACATCGTATACCATGACCAAAACCCATTGTTCGATGCTGTCCCATTCCTAAGAGCTTGTTGTTTTGTACAAGCACCCTGACACTGCAACATGCGCTGCCCCTCATAAGGAGCACCAAAACCAGCCGAAACCTGAACAACCTGACACCCAGTATAAGGTGAATAATACCAATAATCACCGCTCACGATCGTATGAGGCACCGAACCAGTCCACCATTCAAAATTGTCATCAAAAGCAGCCGCCGCAAAACAAAAATTGCCCACCATCAAAGAAAAAATAAATACCAATGAGAATAAAAGTTTTTTCATTTTAATTCGCTTTCCGCGCCAAAAAACGCAAAGCCCATTTAACAACAAGCCACAAAACCAAGGCACCGCAAACATAAGGCAAAAAATCCAACAGCATCTGAACCCCATAAGATCGGTAATAATCCGCAACATCGACCGCAGCAACATCAAAATCATCCGCGAAAGAAATCAACGGAATCAATGAGCAAACAACCGATAAAATAACGATGCTTTTTTGCATACCGGCGGGGGCTTCCATACAAACCCCCGAAGGGTATGGAAAAAAACAGAAAACGGCTCTTTTAGTGAGCGGCCTTTTTCATCCAGCGAAGGCCCAGATGAACAGCCAGGAAGATACTAATCAACCCGACCGCGTAAGGCAACACCGCAGTCAAAGCCGCGCTTGCGTTGGTGATAAAATTGCCACCCAAGGTGTCAATGTTAGTACCGATCGCAGCCGTGGTTGACGCGTTGTCGTAAGCCGCAAAAGCCTGCCCCACTCCAACCACTGCCGCACCCAAGGAAAGAGTAAGACCAGCGATCGCAGCTTTGACGCGATTCGAAATTTTTGCAATCATAGTCTATTTTTTTTCAATTAAATTAACCGCTAAGCCGACGACTGCCCCGACAACTAAACCGAAGATCATTGAAACGACAACCGCCTCAACGATCAACGACCAGTTACCTATAAAACACATTGACACTGAATCGGGACACATAGCGTTTTTTTATAAATTAGGAAACCAAATCAATAAGCCAATTAACTGCAAAACACAAAATCACGCAGCACAACATCACCGAAGCAAAACACGAATAAATTGATAACAGACCCTCAATCATATTTTTTATTTGCGTGAAATATGCATACCGGTAAAAACCGCGATCATGAAAAACACAGCACAAAAAAAGAA
>JBAYLX010000070.1:0-5783 GCA_041663885.1 Minisyncoccota bacterium
AAACACCGGTGTTGCGGTGGTGGCATTTTTCACAGGCGTTGCTGTTGCCGGAACCGTTTCTTTTTGTGTTGTTTGTTGTGTAACTTCCATGAACCTTGAATAATTTTCAATTTCTAATTTTCAATTTTCATTGAATTTTCATTGAACCAATTTTCAATTAAATATTAAGAAATTAGAAATTAGAAATTTTTAGAATTCCAATCCTCCTTTGCGCGCGCCCGCTGCCAGACTCTTCACCCGGCCGTGGTAACGATATCCGCCGCGGTCGAACACGACTTTCTTTGTTTTCAGCTCCTGGGCTTTTTTAGCAATATCTTGGCCGACTTCAAACGCAATCGCGCACTTCCCTTTCAGCTCGCCCTTATCGCCGACGACAGTTTTCTTGGCATCTGATTTTTTGATCGAATCCCCGCAAACAGCCAAAGTCAACCCTTTCTGGTCATCAATCAGCTGGGCAACGATATGCTTGTTGGATCTGAACACACACAAGCGGGGCGATGCCGCAACCCCGGAAATTTTCGCCCTCACGCGGCGATGCCGATCCGATTTGCGCTGTATTTTTAGTTTTGTTTTGTTTCTGATGTTCATCTTAGTAAGCGTAAAGCGTAAAACTAAAAGTGTAAAGTAGAAATACCGGTTTGCCGTATTTTTACTTTGCGCTTTGCGCTTTTAGCTTTTCACTTTTCTCTACTTGGCACCCGAAGTTGCCGCCGCTTTCTTGCCCACCTTCTTGCGAACCACTTCACCCACATAACGAATCCCCTTCCCTTTGTATGGTTCTGGCGGTCTTACCCGGCGGATTCGCGCCGCAAGTTGTGTAACTAACTCCTTATCGTAACCGGTAATGGTGACAATATTTTTTTCCACTTTAAACGCTATCCCCTCTTGAGCCTCAATGGTAACCGGATGCGTAAATCCCATATTCAAAACCAGTTTTCCCCCATCAACCGCCGCCCGATAGCCAATACCCTCGATTTGCAGCTGGCAATTGAAATTGTTCGCCGTCCCTTCGACCATATTGGCCAAATGCATCCGAACCGTGCCCCATAAAGCACGCGCGACTTTGCTTTCGTTAGCTGCCGCCACCGACAAAACCCCGTCCTCTTTGGTTATCAAAACATCCGACCCGAATTCGCGGGATAACATTCCTTTCGGCCCCTTAACCGACACGGCACCGCCGTTAACGGTTACATCAACACCTACCGGGATAATAATTGGTTTTTTTCCTATTCTGCTCATAATAAACTTAAAGTTTAAAGCGAAAAGTGTAAAGTAGAAATGCCGGTTTCCCGTATTTTTACTTTGCGCTTTGCGCTTTTAGCTTTTCACTTTTTTTACCAAATCTCGCAAAGCATTTCCCCGCCGACATTTTGCTTTTTGGCCTCATATTCGGTCAGCAATCCTCTCGAGGTCGAAACTACTCCGATACCATGCCCCTGTTTAACTCTCTTAATATCGCTTGCCGCCACATAAATCCTCTGCCCCGGCTTGGAAACTTTCTTATAGCCTGAAATTGCCGGAATTTTATCCACATATTTCAACGATATCTCCAAACAAGGCCAGACTTTGGTGGTTTTCTTCATTTTTCTGCTTTTCTTTTCCACGCCCGCTACGAACCCTCTCCGCTCAAGAATTTTGGCGACATCATATTTCAAGCGCGAAAAAGGAACCGTAACGGTCGGTTTTGCCACCGCCTGCGCATTGCGAATCATTGTTAGCATGTTTGCGACTGTATCCATAGAATAAACTAAAAGTTTAAAGCGAAAAGTGTAAAGTAGAAATGCCAGTTCACTGTATTTTTACTTTGCGCCTTGCGCTTTTAGCTTTTCACTTTTTTTACCAGCTGCTTTTCGTCACGCCCGGAATCAAACCTTTATTTGCCGCCTCCCGGAAACATATCCGGCACAATCCGAATTTTCTCATGTATCCATGCTTCCTTCCGCAACGGAAACATCTCCGGACGACCCTGCATTTGAATTTGGGTACTCTTTTAGATTTGGCGATTTGCGCTTTTGTTGCCATATAATTAAACTTAAAGTTTAAAGCGAAAAGTGTAAAGTAGAAATGACGGTTTGCCGTATTTTTACTTTGCGCTTTGAGCTTTTAGCTTTTCACTTCTTTGATCGGGAAACCAAGCATTTTAAACAATGCCACCCCCTCTTCACGATTCTTTGCTGTAGTCACTACGGTTATTTCGAAACTGAATATAAAACTGATTTTTTCCGGCGATATTTCCGGAAACGCAATGTGTTCTTTTATGCCGAATGTCAAATTACCGTCCTGATCAATGCCCTTGACCGGAATGCCCTGGAAATCACGAGATCTGGGCAACGCCACCGTAACCACCCTTTCGAGAAAATCATACATCCGTGCCCGCCGCAAAGTTATTTTGGCGCCGATATTTTGTCCTTCGCGGATTTTGAAACTGGAAATTGAATTCTGCGCCTTGGTCACCACCGCCTTCTGGCCACATATTTGCGTCAAATCCCTCGACACGGCTTCCTGGATTTTCTTTTGTTCATCTTTTGTTTTTCCAGAAACCAGTCTGCCAAAACCGCAATTAACCACCACTTTTTCGAGCCGGGGCACTTCCATTTCATTTCGGAATTTGAATTGTTTCATCAATTCCGGCATTGCTTCCTTTTTAAATTTTTCGGATAAATAAGCCATATTTAAATTTCAGCGGAACACTTTTTACAAACTCTGGCCGTGATCTTTTCCTTGCCCTCTTCCTTGACCGTCACTTTGTACCCTACCCGGGCCGCTTTCCCGCACTTTGGGCAAATCAGTTTGACGTTTGAAACACTAATCGATTTCGGCAAAGAAACAACTTGCCCTTTTTGGCCTTGTTGGCGCGGCCGCTGGCTTTTCTTGGCAATGTTTACGCCATCAACCACAATTCGCCCCACCTTGGGAAGCGCTTTCAGCACCTTCCCAGTTTTAGCGCGGTCTTTTCCCGATATCACCAACACATTGTCGCCTTTTATAATCTTCATGAATGAATGTCAAAATCTAAATTTCCAATGTCAAACAAAATCCCAATGCCAAATGTCAAAAAGAAATACCGTATTTTATTTTGACATTCGACATTCGAATTTTGAAATTTATTTGAAATTTGTCATTTGAACTTTGAAATTTTCTTATACCAGTTCTTCGGCCAAAGCCGCGACTTTATCGTAACCCTTTTCTTTGAGTTCCTTGGCAACCGGCCCGAATATTCTTCCGCCTTTGGGCTCCATGGTTTTGCCTTCCAAAACCACGCACGCATTATCGTCAAAACGAACATAGGTGCCATCCGCCCGCTTATATTCTTTTCTTTGCCGAATGATCACCACTCTCACTTTGTCGTGTTTTTTAACCATCTTGCGCGGATCAGCCACTTTCACCGCCGCCATAACCACGTCTCCCACCGCCGCAATCTTCCTGCCAGTTCCGCCCGCAACGTGAAAACATTGGACAATCCTTGCCCCACTGTTATCCGCCACTTTTATCATTGTTCGAAGTTGAATCATATTCCAAATTTCAATATCTAAAAACAAAAAACCTCACAACTTTTTATATATACTACGAATTTACGAAAAATGCAATGCCGCCCTTTTATTTCTCGCTCTTTTCCTCCTGCACCGCTTGATCCGCTACCATTCGCTTGGTAACCCGGGCAACTACTCTGAATTTCTTGTCCGCTGATAACGGCCGACATTCTTCTATTACCACCGTATCTCCGGCTTTATATTCGCCCTTTTCATCATGAGCTTTGTATTTTTTGCTCACCCGATAACGTTTGTGATATTTGGGATGTTCTTTTAGACGCTCAACCAAAACCACCACGGTTTTTGCCATTTTATCGGAAACGACTTTTCCTGTTAATTGATGCTTCATAGCTGATTCAAAATTTAAATATCAAAATGTAAAATTTTGGTGTTAAAACTTTTTTCAAAAAGTTTTAACGATATAATTTTCCTTAATTTTGATTTTTGATTTTTTAACTTTTAACTTGTTTGGTTTCTTTTTGAAGTGTTTTTATCCGCGCGATATCCAATTTTGCCGTCCGTACTTCCTTTAAATTTTTCACTTTCCCTCCCGCCAAATCAAAACGCAATTCGGCCAACCGGGAAAGATTTTCTTCCATAAGCCTGGACAACTCCAGCTCGTTTTTTTGGCGAAGTTCGGAAATTTTCATCTTGATAATTAATTAAACTTGAAGTTATTTTTTTACAAACCGCGTCTTGATCGGCAGCTTGTCACCGGCTTTTTCCAGTGCTTCCCGCGCCAGTTCCTCCTTGATCCCGTCAAGCTCAAACATTATCCGTCCTGGTTTAACGACAAACGCGTAATGATCCACGCCGCCTTTTCCGCCGCCCAGCGGCACCTCCTCACCCTTGCTCGTTACCGGTTTATCCGGAAATATCCTGATCCACAATTTACCGCCTTTCTTCAAATATCTCAAAATCGCCCGGCGACCCGCTTCAATCTGGCGCGATGAAACCCACTGCTCTTCCAACGCCTTCAAGCCAAAACCGCCGAAGTTTAAATCCGCGCCTCGGTATGAAAGGCCAATTCCGCGACGGCGGCCCTTTTGCCATTTGCGATGCTTAACTTTTTTGGGCATTAATATCGACATAATAATAAACTTCAAGTTTAAAGCGAAAAGTGTAAAGCAGGAATGCGTGTCCGCATTTTTACTTTGCGCCTTGCGCTTTTAGCTTTGCGCTTCTAAATTTTTTCTCCCTTGAATATCCACACTTTAATCCCGATCACTCCGTAGGTGCAATGCGCCTCGGTAAGGGCGTAATCGATGTCCGCCCGGATTGTCTGCCGCGGCATCCGCCCTTTGCTCAACCATGAAGTGCGTGCAATCTCGACACCGTTCAGCCTTCCCGCTACCTGCACTCTCACCCCCTGGACATCCCGCGAACCCATTGCTTTCTCTATCGACTGTTTGAGCACTTTCAAATAAGGCATTCTTTTTTCAATTTGCGCCGCAATCGACTGTCCGATATAGGGCGCTGACGCCCACGGATTGGTAATTTCCCGGATCTCCACCCTCAAATCCGCGTTTCCTTTTTTCGCTTTTTCGATTTTCTTGCCTTTCGAAATTATCTTCTCCAATTTTTTCCTCAACTCTTCAATTCCCTGCCCTTGCCGTCCGATAATTAGGCCGGGACGCACGCAAGATATCACCACGCTCATTTTGCCGGGAAATCTTTCAATCTCCACTTCAGATATTCCAATGCCAGCAAGTCGTTTTTGAAGGAATTCACGTATCACAAAATCTTCTTCCAGCATTTTCGGAAAACTCTTTTCATAATAGCCTCTGGAATACCATCCCGAGCTGTCTTTTATTCTGAATCCTTTTGGGTGAACCTTATGAGCCATAGTTATAAATCAAAATTTAAATATCAAAATGTAAAATTATTGTGTTGAAATTGCTTGCAATTTCAACAATATATATTATTCCTTAATTTTGATCTTTGATTTTTCAATTTTTAATTAATTCCTGGGTTGCACCATCCCTCTGTCTTCAGACATCCCCGGATCGGAAATCGAGGCAGTATCCACCGCCGGAACTTTTGATTCCAATGTGGTGTCGGTCCAACTGTCATCGCCGATAATCATCGCTTCGCCTATGATCCCCGCCTTGCTCAAAGCCTGCGAACTCATCGGTATCACCGTAACCTGAAATGAGATATTCAGCGGATTGGAAATCAATCCCTGCCCCGCAGTCATATCGCCGATATTCCACGCCAACTCCCGAGTGCCTTCATTATAAATAAGCTTGCCCG
>JBAYLX010000071.1:0-5420 GCA_041663885.1 Minisyncoccota bacterium
AAAAAAGTGAGAAAATATTTTATTCGGGTCGAGGGTGATTTTAAGAAAGTAATGCGCATTGCCGCGCTTGACCCAAAAATTATCAATCAATTGGCGAGCGAATTTTCCGCAACCCGGGAGGAAACCAGGGATTATCGCCGTGATTTTACCGATTGCGTCAAAAATTTTGTGGCGGTCAAAAATTACGGAACCTATACGGATATGCTATATAATTTCTTGTTTTTGGAAAAAGCCAGGGAATATCGAAAACTTTTGGATTTGGCTAAAAATGATTTTACCAGGAATACGATGTACGAAGAAATTTTGCTGATTATTGGCGCTTTTGAAACCGGATTGGCTGGCGAAGTTGAGAAAGGATTTAAAAGGCAGGGTGGAATGTTATCCAAGGATGATTTTGATAAAATTTTTAACGAATTTTCGGCGCAGAAAAACTGGCGGGTGTATCAGAAACGAGCGCGAAGCATAATGGCGACCTATGACGAAGAATTGCGGCAAATAAAACATCCCAAGCTGATCGACTATAAAAAAGAATTCAGCCAGGAAGACATCCAGAAACTTATCGGGTAATTCAGGGGTAAAAGTAAGGCTTGCTTATTAAAAGATGTGGGCCGAGCGCGAAAAACAAATCCAAAAAGCCATCGGTAACACCGTCAACCTCTACGGCAACCTAAGCGGTCTTGCCCCGCTCCAGCAGATCAAAATGCTTGAATTGGGCGAAGGGGAAGATGATAAAGAAATTATTAATAATTAATTTTCAATATGCTTATTAATCGGACTGGTTTCAAGGCGTTCAATGAATATGACCTTTCTAAGACATTAGAGTCTCAATTGGCCCGTTTGCGAGTGGAGGTCGAAGGACTTATTAAGGTAAATAGAAAGGAGGATGTGCCGTCTGTAGCTGAAAAATACAAAATTACGCCGCTTAGTTTTGATACTAATAATTTGACCATCAAAACTGAAACTGGCAGTATACCGGCGGAGTATTTTCCAAATGATTTTTGGGTCGATAGGGGTAAAAAATATCAAAAAGATGTTTTTGTTTTCTATTTACCTTTTACTGGAGACCGCAATATATTGCATTGTGTTCCGTCTACTCGAATTTTATGGACGGAAGAAATTGCCTTGGAAGGGAATGACATTGTTTTTGAAATAATAAAATTCACCGACGATGTTGAGAGTGTGCGGCGTAAAAAAGATGACGTTATTAATTTTTTAAATAGTCAATCAGGAAACGTTAATAACCAAATAGAGCAGTACAATAATTCGATCGTGAAAATTATTGCGGAAACAGCAACTAATACAGAAACGCAAATAGCCAAGCACGATGATTTTTTGGCACAATTGGGTGTACCATTAAAGCCAAAAGCCATGTCTGCTGCTTTTCCAAGTGAAGATATAAAAAAGATAGAGAAATCGCGTATAGTTGATAAAAAACCAAAAACTTTTGACGTGTTTATTTGTCATGCTAGTGAAGATAAAAGCTATGTCGATAAATTAGCGGATGCTTTAAAGGTAGCGGGCATCAATGTTTGGTATGATTCTTTCCAAATCGGTTGGGGTGATGATTTGCGCCCTGCGATAGACGATGGGTTAAAAAATTCGCGTTTTGGGATAGTGGTTATTTCTACGGCTTTTTTGAATAAGAAAAAGTGGACAGATTACGAATTAAACGGTCTTTTCTCTAAGGAGAAGAAAGGGAGCAAAGTAATTTTGCCCATTTGGCACGATATTACAAGAGAAAACGTTGCTCGGTATAGCCCGACTTTTGCTGATCGTATAGCTAAAGATTCTAAAGATATCGAATCAATGGTTAAGGAATTAAAGAGCCTGCTATGAAAACTAATTGGTTAAAAGTTAAATTTGAATTAAGTATAAAAAAAACTGTTCAGCCGAAGGGCATAAAACAGAAATTTTTCCAGTCGCAGGGCGCTTTTCCGGTTATTGACCAAAGCGCGGAATATATTGCCGGGTACACGGACGATGACAAACAATTGTTTAAGGGCAATTTGCCGGTAATTATTTTTGGAGATCATACGCGGGTGATTAAGTTTGTTGATTTCCAGTTTGTGCTTGGTGCTGACGGTACAAAAGTTATAACTCCAAATGACGATTTTAATGCAAAATATTTTTATTACTATCTTTTGTCGGTTGATCTGAAAAGCAGGGGCTATAATCGGCATTACAAATTACTAAGAGAATTATTGATTCCTTGTCCGCCAAAACCGATCCAGCGGAAGATTGTGCGGGTTTTGGATGGGGTGAGGGGGGAGATTGGGAAGCAGGGGGAGATTGTTGAAAAGGGTAAGGAGATGAAAAAGGCGCTGATGAAGAAATTGTTTAGCGAGGGGGTGCTCGGGGAGAGGTTGAGGGAAACGGAGATTGGGAAAATGCCGGTGAGTTGGTTGGTGGTGCAATTGGGAGAGGTTACCAAAATTAACCCGCGGAATGATATTGTTTTGGAGAATAATGAAAAAGTTGGTTTTGTAACTATGGCGGATGTATCTAATGATGGTTATATAAAAAATATTCAAGAGCGATTATATAAGGATGTGAAAAATGGGTTTACTAAATTTCAAGATGGCGATTATTTGTTTGCTAAAATAACGCCTTGTATGGAAAATGGGAAAGGCGGTTTATATCGGAGTGAAAGACTAAAATATGCGTTTGGCAGTACGGAATTCCATATCGTCAGACCTGCAAAAGAAATTTTGTCAGAATTTATTGGTTATTTGGTTAATATTGGTAAATTTAGGAAAACTGCCGCTGAAAATATGTCTGGTGCCTGCGGCCAAAAAAGGGTGCCAAAAGATTTTTTAAATAATTATAAATTTGGGTTGCCTTCTGTCGGCGAGCAAAAAGAGATAGTGGCGATTCTTCGGAGACTCGATGAGAGGATTGGGGCGGCGCAGGGGCGGAAGAGGTTGTATGAGGAGTTGTTTGAGGTGATGCTTAATAAGCTGATGGCGGGAGAGGTTAGCGTTGATGCTGTATGAAGTTAGCCAAGGTCGCACCTCGACGATTACATCGAGGAGCGACCTTAAAATACAAATGCTTAGTGTGCGGCCACACAACAGTTGAATAATCAAGAATATGAAACAGGAATCGGAGAAAAAATTAATTACGGATTATTTGAAGGATAAACTGGTTGAATTCGGCTGGCGGTTTGTTCCGGGAGCGGATTTGGAGCGAGTGGGTTTAGAAGAGCCTCTTTTGCTTGGGAATTTGCGAACAATGCTGGCTTGCGTGAATGCTAATTTGAGAATTACTGATAAGGAGATTGATGATGTGATTCGGGAAATCAAATTGGTACCGACTGGCGAAGTTGGGTGCCGCCAGATGCTGCATTATTTGAAATACGGGGTGGGCGTGAAGTTTTATCGGGACAAGGTGGTGAAGATTGTTAATTTGTTTGATTTTGAAAATTTGGCCAATAATGAGTTTATCGTTTCCCGCGAAGTTTATTTTAAAGGGAATCAAGCCGCGCGTCTGGATATTATTCTATATGTTAACGGCATCCCTTTGGCCAATATCGAGGGTAAAAATCCGTTGTCATTGAGCGTGTCGTGGCGCGATGCTTACCGGCAGATCAAGCAATATGAACGCGGCGCGGGCGAGGCGTATAAATACATACAACTCGGCGCGGTGGCGGATGCCGAGGCAAAATATTTTGGTATCGCGCCGTGGCGCGACGAGGTGGAAACCTATGAGTGGAAAGAGGACGGGTTGGACGCGATTGACGCGCTGGCGGAATTTTTCCGGCCGCAGAGGTTTTTGGATATTTTGCGTAATTTCCTTTTTGTGCGCGAGGAAAAAGGCAGTTACAACAAGGTGGTGGCACGCTATATGCAATACCGGGCGGTCAACAAAATTTGCGATCGGGTTATTGGCAATTTGGAGGGCAAGGACGACAAAAATAAAGGCTTGATCTGGCATTGGCAGGGGTCGGGAAAAACTTTGACCATGATCATGGCCGCGCACAAATTGTATTTTAACAAGCTTTTGGAGGGGCCCAGCGTATTTTTCATCATTGACCGCCGGGATTTAGAGGAACAGCTTTCAAACGAATTGTCGTCGTTGGATTTGAATTTCCGCCATGAAACCGTGGCCAGCGTCAATGATATGGCCCAAGTGGTGCGCGCCGACGATTACCGGGGCAAACGGGGCGTGTTTGTTACTTTGCTGCACAAATTTGAATCGGGGCGGCAATGGTTTCCGGTTGATTTTGGCGGCGGGCAAAAAACCACGATCGCCGACCGGAAAAATGTGATTTGCTTCTTGGATGAAGTTCATCGCACCCAATACGGGTTGCTGGCGGCGCAAATGAAACACATTTTGCGGAGCGCGTTCTATTTTGGTTTTACCGGCACGCCGGTGGATGAGGCTGAGCGCGACACTTACCGCGAATTCGGCTATCCGGTTCACAGCGAGGATTATCTGGATAAATACTTCATCAACGAATCGCTGGCCGACGGTTTTACCGTGCCGGTGGTGTTTATGCCGCGGCAGGAGAAGCTTCATCTTTCGACGGAAGATTTGAAATTGCTGATCGAGAAAATCGGCAAAGAGGACGCGTTTAGCGTTGATGAAAAAGAAAAGATCGAAGACGGCGCGGCGCGCAAACTGGATAAGATAAAAATCTTTTTGGAGGATGAACAGCGGATTGGAAAGATTGCCGAAGATATCGCCGGCCATTTCAATGAATTTGTCGCGGGGCGGTTTAAGGCGATGGCGGTTTGCGGCAGCCGCAAGGCGTGCGTGGTTTATAAGCAAAAACTGGACGCGCTTTTGGGCGAGGACGCTTCTGAAATCGTGATGACTTTTAATACCGGCGATCAAAAAATTATTGCCGATTATTATGGCAAATGGAAAGCCAAATATCCCGGTATGGCCTCAGACAAGGATATTCGCGATGAAATCGTGCGGCGGTTTAAGCTTTCGATTGGTGCCAATCCCCAGATATTGATCGTGACGGATATGCTTTTGACCGGGTTTGACGCGCCCATTTTGCAAACAATGTATTTTGACAAGCCGCTCAAAAAGCACCGCTTGCTTCAGGCGATTGCTCGCGTTAACCGTCTTTATGGCGAAGTGAAAAAGGCGGGGGTGATCGTTGACTATGCCGGAATTTTGAGGGAGGCCAAACGGGCGCACCAAATGTATTACGAGGATGAAAAAGGCACAACGGTGCCGTTTGAATACCAATACTTGGCGGATAATTTCGTGGAATTGGCGGCGCGGATAAAAAAGATCGTGGGCGCGGCGCCGGAATCGATTGATCGGCTGGCGCTGGCCGAAGCGGTGAACAAATTGCGGAGCGAGTCGTCGGAAAAGGATTTTTTTGAGAACTACCGGGAATTAAGAAAAATTTTCGAGTTGTTGGGTAACGGGAAAATCAAACTTGATTATCTGGCCGATTATAA
>JBAYLX010000072.1:0-5375 GCA_041663885.1 Minisyncoccota bacterium
ACACTGCCTGCATCGCAACCGCACAACCTGCAATTTCCAACCAAATTCCCTTTTTGGCAATACCATCCTTTATAAGTGACTGAACATTGCCCGCCCAAAGTACTGTCGGAGCATTCAACCGCCCCTTGGCAGATTTTCCCTGCGGTGTCACAAAAGCTTTCTTCGTCTGGATTGCAACCGCACTTAGCGCAATTGTCGTTCAAGATTCCATTGCTGCAATATTTGGGCTGGGTTTTTGAGCACTGGCCGCGGGCCGTGCCATCAGAACAATTTAATACCGCGAGTCGATTGTTCGACTGCGGCAAAGTTTGTTTCAAAATCAGATTCAACCGTTGCTGCAATAACGTGATCTGTTGTTGTATCAATTTTATTTGAGCATGGAGTTCAGCAATCATCGACTGCGACAATGCCGGCGAATCGCCGACTACTCCCCCGCTTTGAGCATTTATCGTTGGAGCATTAAAAAATAAAATCCCCACCAAACAAATCGCAGAGACCAACCCAAATATTTTTTTCATATGTAAAATTATTAGCAAATTTATTTTATCACTATCATTAACCAATATCCAACAAATCCACTGTTTCCTCCTGGACCTCGTTCCACGGCGGCGTACAATTCAAAAGCATTTTCATTTTGCCGCCAAAAGTAAATTTGTTGCCAGATGGAATTATCACCAAATTCCCCGTTTCGCATTCTTCGCGCATCCCATTAATTTCAAAATACCCCTTGCCTTCCAAAATGTAATAGCAAAAATCACACTCGCGCTGTCGAATTACATTTTCGAGCTTCTTTTCAACCTCCATCAAAACAAACTGCGTTTTGCCGGTTGATTCGCGCATCGGAAAAATTTTTCCTTTGTGTCCGATTTTATCAAAACGATAATCTTTGGGTTCTTTTATTACAAACATTTTTTTATTTAGCTTCTTTGAGCCATTTTGCAATCAAGCCCGCGATTTGTTTTTCACGCTGATGATAGGTGTGGTCAGCGCCGTCGATGATCGCGGTTTTTGAATTTTGGTTTTTGAAATGGCTCGCGATGATTACCAGATCTTCTTTGGGCGAATTGATACAAAGGTTTTCCTTGGAACCGTAGAAAGCCAGGATCGGAATATTGATATTTTCCAGTTTCTCAAAATTGCCGGTTTCGAAAACCGGAAAAATATTCGCCTTGGTATTTTTGCCGAATTCATCGACAAAACTTTTTGCCGAAACATAATACGTGCCTCGGATCGGCCGTGGCAACAATTCGCTTCCCCTCCCCTGCGCGAGCATAGCTTCCGCTTCCGCCAGGTCTTTTTCAAAATTCAGCGGATCATATTTTTTCAATAACCCGGCCGCATCTGCCGGCGACATTAAAACCAGCGCAACAATATCCGCCGACAATTTTTCGTTTAAAAAATAAACCGCCTTACCCCCGCCCTGGCTATATCCCTGCAAAATAATCTTTTCATAACCGTGCCCCCGAAAAAAATTCACCCATGCATCAATGTCAAAAACACACTCTTCAAAAATATCAAACGCCTGCCCGATCCTTTTTATCTGGTCGGTATCGCCCACCCGGAAATCCGCGATTTGGTCATGGCCACGCAGATTAACCGTCAGAAAGCCGAACCCGGCGGCAGTATAAGTTTCGGCCATCGCATCCAAAAAAGCATTGGCATAAAATCCGCCGGCCCGGCCGTGTAAATGCAAAATCCCGACTTTTGACACCGCATCAGACTCAAAAAGCAACCCGGTCATTTTCAATTGATCGCAAGTATCTGTCCGGCAAAAAGTAGTTTTCATATTCCAATTTTACCATTTTCCGGTTTATATAAAAAATGTTGCCTATAGTTTTATCCTATAAGCACACGAAGCCATCATCCTCAAATAATCCCTGCGCGGGTCACTGCAATCGTGCCACTCACAGGAATTGAATTTTTGGAGTTGAAGCCCAGCTTCAATTTTTTCCGATAGACGGTCCCCATATCCAGAATATGGAAAATCGATTACAAGTTGTTCGATACTCCCCTTCCAAGATATGCCATCCCAACCCATAAGCCGATAAACATTTCCATTGCCCTCCTCGACTCGCGATTTAACCGCCCAATCTAGTGCAGTTATTCGCAAGCAATTCGCAGCAACAGGACCAAATGTAACTATATCGTTCGGTTCTGGATCCTTTCCTTTATCAAATAAAGATCGATGCTTTCCATATAAATGTACTATTTCACCTTTTAAAAAATCATCACCTAAAAACACAATTGCAAATCCAAACTTAACTATTTTCATTTCTTTCTCGCGATAATCGCGCCTCTTTTTGTAATCTTTTACAACGGCATCCATTTTGCCACTCTCCATTTTTTTATCCATACTAATATAATTTATTCCGATGTCAACCCAATTAAAAAGCCCGGACCAACCGGACTTTTTAATTAATTGAATGTTTATTTGCCGCCGGTCAACTTTCGGAAACCTTCCATGATTTCCACGGGCAGGGCAAAAATTACGGTTTTAGACGGGTCGGGATTTATTTTTTCAATCGTTTGCAGGGTGCGCATTGAAAGGCCGCCCGGGGTTTCACTCAGCATTTTCGCGGCGTCGGCAAGTTTGGCCGAGGCTTGGAATTCGCCTTCGGCGCGAATGATGATGGCTCTCCGTTCGCGTTCGGATTCGGCCTGCTTGGCCATCACTCGCTTCATATCCGCGGGCAGTTCGATATCTTGGATTTTAATATCGGTAACGTTTATCCCCCAGCTGTTGGTCGCCTGATCAACAATCTTTTTGATGGCTTCGGAAATTTTTTCGCGTTCACTCAATAACGGGTCAAGTTCGATACCGCCGATCACGTCGCGCAACGCGGCTTGCGCGTATTGCGCTACAGCCAAAGTATAATCTTTGATATTCAATATCGCTTTTTCCGCGCTCTCCACCTGGAAATAAACCACCGCGTTAATGCCCACCGGCACATTGTCTTTGGTAATCACTTCCTGCGACGGAATATCGGTGGTGGTAATGCGCATATCAACTTTCACCATCCTTTGAATGCCGACGAATATCCAGGTCAATCCCGGAGCGCGTGTTCCCGTGTACTGCCCCAATGTCAAAACCAGAGCGCGTTCGTATTGGTCAACCACGCGCAAACCGATAATAACAACCAAAAAAATCAAGCCGACCAAAACCGCCAACAACCCTATCGGCCCCAATAGCTGCGTTGCCGGGATCGAGAGAATCACCGCGCCAACCACAAGCGTGACAAGCGAAGACAAAGAACTGATATCTTGTGAAGTTTGTGCCATATGATTAAAATTATTGCTTTTCTTATTACTTATTGTAGCATAATTTTAAAAGTGTAAAGCGTAAAGCGAAAAGTGTAAAACAAAGAATACTTAAATTCCGATTCATTACTTTACGTTTTTCGCTTTAAGCTTTACGCTTTTAATATGGATTTCGAAACCCCGATCGAACAATTCACCCGGATCAGCCCGGCCTACAAAACCCGATTGAAAAACATGGGGATTTTAACGATGCGCGATCTACTTTACCACTTCCCGTCCCGTTACCAGGATTTTTCTTCGCGCACCAATGTTTCCGAATTGGAAGTCGACAAAACTTCCTGCATCCAGGGAACTATCGCGAGCGTTAAAGTCATCCGCATTTGGAAACGCCACATGACGCTCATTGAAGCCATGGTCAGCGACGATACCGGTTCGGTAAAGGCATTGTGGTTCAACCAGCCTTACCTTGCCGCCACGCTCAAAAAAGGAACTGTCGTTTGCCTGGCCGGGAAACTGGTCGATAAAAAAGGCGGCAAATACCTTTCCAACCCGATGTACGAAAAAGTGCGCGACAGTTTTGAAACCGAGGAAGACTACACCCACACCGGCCGCCTGGTGCCGGTCTATCCGGAAACCGCGGGAGTTTCCAGCCGCTGGCTGCGCTATATCATCAAACCGCTTCTTGCCGGGTATTCAAAAATGCCCGATCCCCTGCCCGAAAATCTGCTCGGCAGTTATGATTTCATGCCGTGGCGCGACGCAATAAAACAAGTCCATTTTCCGGAATCCGAAGAATTCGCCGCCGGCGCGCGGAAGCGTTTCGCGTTCGAAGAATTATTTTTCATCCAGCTGGCGGTTTTGCGCGAACGCGTGCGGCTGAACAGCGAAAAAGCCTTGGCAATACCGTTTGACGCGGACTTGGTGAAAGAATTCGTGCAATCCCTGCCTTTCACCCTCACCCAATCCCAGCGCGAAACCGCCTTCCGGATATTAAAAGACTTGGAAAAGCCGCGCCCGATGAATCGTCTTTTGCAAGGCGATGTCGGCTCGGGCAAAACCGTGGTGGCAATGATCGCGGCTCTGGCAACCGCGAAAGCCGAAGCGCAAACTGCAATCATGGTACCCACGGAAATCCTGGCTCAGCAGCATTACGCGAGTTTCACCAAAATGTTATCACCGTTCAACATTGAAATTGGTTTGCTTTGCAGCAAGAATTCCCGACTCTCCTCATACGGATCGGCATCAAAATCCGCGGTACTGGAACAAGCGAAAAGCGGCGAAGTTTCCATTTTGATCGGCACCAACGCTCTGATCCAGAAAGGCGTGGAATTTAAAAATCTTGCCCTGGTGGTGCTGGACGAACAGCACCGCTTCGGCATCGACCAGCGCGCGGCCCTCGCGAAAAATAATAAAACAAATTCGAAAAAATCCCTGGTGCCGCATTTGCTTTCGATGACCGCCACGCCCATCCCCCGCACCTTGGCGCTCACGGTCTACGGAGATCTCGATCTGGCGCTAATTAATGAAATGCCCGCGGGCCGGCTTAAAGTTGAAACCAAAATCATCCTTCCCGATGGCCGCGCCAAAGCCTACGAAATGATCCGCAAAGAAATCCAAGCCGGCCGCCAGGCTTTCGTCATCTGCCCGCGCATCGACCCTGACGAAGACAAGCCCGAGCTAAGACGGGATGGCATTTTGTTCGACCCGAAAACCGATTATTCCGGCGCGGACGCGGTCAAAGCCGTCAAAGAAGAATACGAAAAATTATCAAAGGAAATTTTTCCGGAATTCAAAGTCGGCATGATGCACGGCAAAATCAAAGCCGCGGAAAAGGAAGAAGTAATGGCAAAATTAAAAGATGGCAAAATCGACATCTTGGTTTCAACCTCGGTGATCGAAGTCGGCATCGACATTCCCAATGCCACAATCATGGCCATTGAAGGCAGCCACAAATTCGGCCTGGCGCAATTGCACCAGTTCCGCGGCCGCGTGGGCCGGGGCGAACATCAGTCGTATTGCCTGCTATTTTGTGATTATCCAACCCGCCGCCTGAACGCGATGCTCAAATTCGACAGCGGCTTTGACCTGGCCGAAAAAGACTTGGAAATCCGCGGCCC
>JBAYLX010000073.1:0-5351 GCA_041663885.1 Minisyncoccota bacterium
GAATCATTCACTTCCATTCCCTGCACATGGGCAAAGGAAATCGGATTGTTCGCATCATCAAGCACGCGGCCGGAAATCGAAGTTCCGCCCTTGGCCAATTTGAAAATTAGCGGATTGGCAATCGTAACCAAGCTGCCGTTGCAATACACATCCGCGGCTGCGTTTCCGTCATCCGCGCCAGTGTTGGCTTTTACCGTACATTCGGTCGAATTGGACGGCGGCATTCCCGGCATCGACGCATCAACCAGGTACGTTCCCGTGACCACCTTCACCGTGAAAAGCCCGGCGCTGTCAGATTGCCCGCCACCGCCGTTCGCCGGTCCGTTCGCGTCGTTCATGAATGCCGGGCGCGCACCAACAAAAGCGTTTTGGATTGCGGCGCCTGCGCCATCAGTCACTTTGCCTTTGATTTGATTCGAAGCCGAAGCCAGATCAAAACAAAGATATTTGGCCGCGCCTGCGCCGGTAGCGCATAAATCAGGCACGCCGCTAGCCCCCACCTCAACCTCAATTGATCTTGGCGGCATGAAATTGAAATCAGGCATTGAATTCGCCCCACCTTGTCCTTTGGGCATCCACGGCCCCACGCCCACCTGCCACTTGCCTTGAGCCAAAGGAAGTGAAACCGCGTTGCAATTAGTCCAGTCCGCGCCGCCGCCGATCATGCATTCACGCACCACCGAGCCTCCCGGGCCGCTATTCGACCCCATATTCATCGAGCCGGCGCTGGAAAAAGCAAAAACGTCAAGTTTCGTGCCATCAAGCCCCGAACCGCTGATATATACATCCAGAATATTTTCCGCGCTCGCCTGCTTCACACCGAAATTTTCAACAACATTCGATCCATTGATATTCAAGTCCCGGAAAAACGGCCCGCCCGTATATGCCCCGCTGGTAATCGGCGGAATTTCCACATGGTAAAATCCATTGTTCAGCCCGGTAAAATCATAAGTTCCGTCTCCGGCCGTATTTTCACATTGCAAACCGGTGCCGCCGCCGCCCATGCAAACGCTGATGCCGGCCACGCCCGCCTCAGTCCCATTTTTCACGCCATCATTGGCGGTACCGCCGCCCGCGCCATTATCGTTGAACACCGTGCCGGTAATCGTCCTCGCTCCCGGTGCCGTGATGAAAAACGGCATCGAGGTTTTGGATTCCAGCAACATATTGGACGCGTTGTAGGTTTTAATATCCACTGTATAGCCGGACGATGAAAAATCTTTCGGCACGGTGGAATTAACAACCCCCTGCATTCCAAACCGCACCATATCGCCAGTCTGAATGCCCGTGCTTCCCAAAGTAATGGTCGCGGTTCCGGATACCGAACTGCACGCGATTGATGCCACGCTCACGGTTCCGGGCGCCGGACCGTTGATGTCGGCGTTTTCAAAATTATCCGTGGGCAAAGTATTGCAATCGCCGGTAAAAGTAAATCCAGTCGGGAAAGATAATGTGATCACGCCTGAAGCCGCAATTGCCTGATCGGCGGGAAATTCAACCCGGTAACGCGACGTCGCGCCCGCCATCGCGCTCATGGGCGACACATTGATCGGTTTCATTCCCATGTTAAAGAAATTCACTGGCCCCGCGGATTGGCCCGGCCCAAGCATACCGCCGGTATCTTGCGAGCTTTTTACCGTTCCCTGCGCTTTGTTCGCGGCCGCATCGATTCCGTTGCTGGAAAGATCCTGGGTAGTGGTTGCCGCGGTGAGCCGGAAATTGCCTCCGGGCGGCATCGCCAAATTCATTATCATTAATGTTTTCCGGTAAGGCTCATACGAAACTTGTTTTCCGGTCAAAGGCGTCTGCATCCAATTGGTCACATTGCCGGTCGGCGCGGTTTCAAGCGTCCAATTGGAAAGATTGTTCGCGTCATTGGCGCCCGCGCTGGTAGCCTGCGCGACACTGGAAGTCGCATTAAATTTCATCGCCTCCGAAAATGTCACCGCGATACTGAAATTATCCGCGCTGGCAAACATTACCCGCGGCGCGATAGTATCGGCAACCGCGCCATTAATCACATTGCCAGTGGTAAATGTGCGAATGGATAAATCGCCCGATGCCGTGTTGCCAAGGGTATCGGCAACGCCGCTGGCTTCGCCTTTGACGCGGATGATATATTTCGTGTTCGCCGCCAAAATTTGGTTGCTAGACAAATGGATCACGCGGCCGTCAGGGTCAAGCGCCACAGTTGTGCCGTTAATTAATGCATCGCCGCCATCAACCGCGCCATCTTCGTTCACGTCGCGATAAAGCTCAACCGTTGTCGTTGCCACAGTCGCCGGATCAAGGGATTTATTGAATGAAATTGAAAAATCCACCTGGGCGCGGTCAACATCGGTTGCGGCCGTATTCGGAAAACTGCCGGTTGCCGCCGGAGGAGTAACATCGGCCGCCACCGCGTTGAAATCGATCATAAACGGCTGGCCCATGAATGCCAAACCATCGGTGTTCATCACACAGGGAATTGTCGGATTGGGCGCCCCGCCGCAGCTGTTATCACTGGGATTCCCGTTGTTATCGGAAAAAATCTTGACGCGGTAATTATTGCCCGCGGTCAATGTCGGCGGCGTGATTTTCAATTGCTTATTGGAAGCATTCCAACTCAATTTGTCATCAGTGAGCAAATTCGTCGCGCTTGGCGCGCCGTTAGTGACCAAATAAAGCCCGATATTATCCGCATTCAACACTGATCCCGCACCATCGGATTTCATAACGCTGGAAAAATTGATAATAATTTTCCCATTCACCGGCAAGCTGCTGCCGCCATTGGGAATGGAACCGGTAACGAACGGCGGCGGGTTGAACTGCGTGCCTCCGCCAAAACTTCCGGTCTTGAAACTGCTGACAAAATTAGAACTTAACGTAGCCGCTGACAAACCCTCCACTCCGGTCGTAACCGTGAATGTGTACCAGACATCCTTGGTCAATGCCACCGCGTGATTGCAAATAATCCGGTTGCCGCCCTGCACCGAAACGCTTGTGCATAGATTATCCCCGGTTTGATCTCCGGCGCTTTCGCCGCCGCCCGCGGCTTTCAAGATCACATTTGTAGTGTTCACCGTGGCTTCATTGAGAGGTTCGCTAAACGTCTGGTCAACCATTGCTTCCACCGGCGCGCCAATCTGGCCGTTGGGCGGCCCGCCCGCGCCCGAAATGGCAGTTAATCCCGCCGCCAAAACCGCTTGCGGAAACATAAACGGCAAACCCGCCGACCACATGATCGTGGCCAGCGTTACGGAAACGGTAACCGCCTTTTGGGCGATCGCGATCATTCTTTTTTTGCCTCTCATTGTAACAAAAAAACCCTCCCCTTTTTGCAATCACGCAACAAGGATTCGGGTCTTTTCAGTTTTAACGCGAAAAAATTCGCGCGAAATAATTTTATTTGCATTATTGTATTATCGGAAAACAAAAAAACATTGTCAAATGTTATAAAAATAAATCAAAATGTAAAAATCAAAAATCAAAATGACAATGCAAAATTTTAAAATTAAAATTTTATCATTTTTTAATTGTCATTTTCCATTTTGATTTTTACACTTTCAATTTTTTACGATTTCAATTTCTTCTTTCATTGCCACGTTGAATTTTTCTTTTACCGCGGATTTGATTTGCGCAATGAGATTTTTGACATCTTCGGCTTTCGCGCCGCCAAGATTAACGATGAAGTTCGCGTGCTTTTCGCTAACTTGCGCGCCGCCAGAAATTCGTCCCTTCAAGCCACAGTCTTCAATTAATTTCGCCGCGAAAAATCCCGCGGGATTGGCGAACACCGATCCGGCTGATGGATAATTCAGTGGCTGGGTGGTTGTTTTTTTTGCCAGATACTCATCCATCTGGGATTTAATTTTTTCTTTATCCCCCATGGCGAGCATCAGCCGCGCCGAAGTTACCACCAGATTCGGGTTGTGTTTGAAAAAACTTTCCCGATACGAAAATCCGCATTCGGATTTGGGAAAAGTTTTCTCCGCCGCTACCCCATGGGACATCTCCAGGGTACGGACATCAATTACGCTTTCGCTCATTTCCTCATGGAACGCGCCGGCATTGCCGCGCAACGCGCCGCCCACCGTACCCGGAATACCGGCCGCCCACTCCATTCCGGTCAGGGAATTTTCCAAAGCATAGTTACAAAGCAAAGCCAATGGCGTCCCTGCGCCAACGTTTAAAATTGTCCCATCCCCTTCGATTTTTGATTCGATGAAATTATTTTCCATTTTCAAAACCAATCCGGAAAATCCGGCATCGGGAAAAAGAACATTGCTGCCGCCGCCCAAAATGAAAAAAGGATAATTATTCGTTTGCGCCACCTCCAGCCCGGCAATAATTTCCTCGACGCTGGCCGCGAAAAACAAACACCGCGCCGGCCCGCCAATGTGATAAGTGCAATAATCCGCCAAAAGCTCGTTTTGTTTGATGGAAGACATAGATAAATTAAAATGTAAAAATCAAAAATCAAAATTAATGTGAATCATATATATATAAATTTTGCAACGCAAAATTTTAATTCCAAAATTTTTAACTTTGATTTTTACACTTTAAACTTTAAAGGGGCGGCCCCTCGTATTGAAAATAATATAGGTGGCCGCCCGCATTGATTCTACCAGAGCCGGATTACCAAGTCAAAAAAAACGGATACTCCTTACCACCCCCAGCCCAGCTTTCCTTTATCCGTCTCAAACTCAACAAGCTTCAACCCTAAATATGTTTTAAGGTTTAATTTTTTGTTTTTGCGTTCAAGCAACCGGGTCTTGCCACCGGAATAGATCGCGACGATAAACGAACCGTCTTTGAGTTTGGCTTGCTGGAGCAAAAATGAAAGATTTCCGGTTTTGGGTAATTTTTCCGGAATTGAAGGCAGAGCCTGCAAACCGGTCAGCGCCGGCGGTATCTTGGGTGCATAGCCGTAGAACCAGGCGAACGCCAGCTGGCTGCCTTTCATATCAATCGTTTTTCCGTTGTATGACAACCCGGACAATTGGGCGCGCAAAGACTGTTTGCGGTTTTTCTCGCCAAATAACAACTTCGCGACATTCCCCGCCTGGTCAATCGCGGCTACCGCGCCATTTTGATCGCTGATAACAATATCAATAGGAGCGGATATATTATCAACTGCGGAAAATACCAAATCCTTTTTAGTTTGATCGAATTGGAATTTAATTTCGGGAGGAGTGTTGTCGATGGTGAAATCAAACGTTTGCGGCGCTTCTTTGTTTCCCAATTTGTCCGTGGAATAAAAAACAAGTTTGTGGGTTCCCTCCGCTTCAACCGGGATTATCATTGTTGCGCCCGCCGCCGAAAGAACTTCATTATCATCCAACCGATAATTCACTAAAAACACTCCCGCC
>JBAYLX010000074.1:0-5125 GCA_041663885.1 Minisyncoccota bacterium
CGAACTCATCGTGGGCGCAAAATCCGATCCGTTGTTCGGCCCGGTGATAGCTTTCGGCATGGGCGGCGTGGCAGTGGAAGTTTTCAACGACGTGGCCATCGGCTTACCGCCGCTAAACATGGCGCTGGCGAAAAACCTGATGGAACAAACCAAGATCTTCACCCTGCTCAAAGGCTACCGCAATATGCCCGGCATCAATATCAAAGAACTGCAATTTTTCCTCTATAAATTTTCTTACCTGCTGGCCGATTTTCCGCAAATAAAAGAAATCGACATCAATCCCCTGGCTGCCGACGAAAATAATATTGCGATCGTGGACGCCAAAGTGGTGTTCGACCAGCAAATCATAAAAAACCCGCCCAAGCCATACGCGCATCTGGCGATTTTGCCATACGCCAAAGAATATGAAAGCCATATAACTATCGGCGGCGGGCAAAAGGTATTCCTTAGGCCGATAATGGCCGAGGACGAACCCCGCCACCGCGAATTCCTCAATAATCTTTCCGAAGATAGCAAACGCTTCCGTTTTTTCGGCGCCGCGGAAAATTTCGACGCTAAATTCGCCCGGCACTTCACCCAAATCGATTATGAGCGCGAAACCGCGATCATCGCCGAAATCGAAATCAACGGAAAAAAAACAACCATCGCCGCCGCCCGCCTGATCGAAGAAGAGCCCAACGTGACCGCGGAATTCGCGATCGTGGTCGCGGATGCCTGGCAAAATAAAGGCCTGGGAAAAAAGATCACCGACCATGTAATCCATATCGCCCGCCAGCAAGGCTTGAAAAAAATCTATCTTAGCTTTTTGAACGATAATTACGCGATTAAAGCGCTGGTCAAAAAAGAAGGCTTCAAAATCACGGAAAATGAGGATAGCGGCTACGCGGAATTAAACCTTGGTTAAGGCTGGTAGGGGCAATTCCATGTAATCGCCCGCCCTCACAGACAATAGCAAAATACGCAAACGGGCGAAAACATGGTTTCGCCCCTACGAATACAAAAAACGTTTTATTTTATGGTTACCGCGTCGCCAACCTTGGCGTCCAACCGCGCCATTTCGCCGCCGTTCACTTCAAGAACGTATCTAGCCGGAGCATCCGGGCCGTATGACGGGCAAACGTCCCTGATGCACGGCGAAATATTGTTAGAAATGAAAATTATTTTTTTGTCCGCGCCGATCCAAATTATATCCAAACTGATTTTGGTGTTTTTCATCCAGAATTTATGGATTCCGTCTTGGCCGGATTCAAATAGCATTCCCTGGTCCTTGCCCAGGCTTTCGCGGAACATCAAGCCGCGCTCCCATTCCCGGGAAGTTATCGCCAATTCCGCCTCATAACATTTGCTGTGAACGCAAACCTTTTTAAAACTTTTGCTTGCGGTTGGCGCAGTATCGTTGTTCTGCGATATCTGCCCGCCAGTTGCCCCGACCGAACCGATTTCCGTTTCCTCGAGCGGAGCAACCTTGCCATCACCTTCGGTAGTACCGATATTCCCCGGATTGTCGATCGTCGCTGAAACCGGATCTTGCTGGTCCTGGCTGCCGGCGCCGCCCAAAGGCGTTTTATGGTCATTGGTATATACCATTGCGAAAACCGCCACAATAATGATCGCGGCCGCCGCCCGGAACAAAAATCCTTTTTTTATGTCTATTTGAAAAATCATGCTTTTATTGATTTCGGTTTAATTTCAATCCACAAACTAAATTATGCAAAAACCCTGCATTCTGTCAATTGCCGCACACATCCAAAAGCAATAATTTTAATTTACTTGACTAAAGCGATTTAGTTTGATAAAGTGGCATTATGAATTGGAAAAATGATGACAACCAAAAATTAATCAACGCTTTTCTGGCGCTGGAAAACATTGGCGAGGCCCAGGCTTTTTTGCGCGACCTGATGACCGAAGATGAGATCAAGGAATTCGCCAACCGCCTGAAAACCGCGCAGATGCTTTCCGAAAAGATCCCCTATTCAACGATAATCAAAACCACCGGTTTAAGCTCAACCACGGTCGCCCGCGTCTCAAAGTGGCTCAACGGCCCTTCGGGCGGCTATAAAACCATTCTAAACCGCCTCCACCACCGCAACCAATCCTCCCGAGAAGAGATTGGCGGTGTTTAAATTTGTATTTTGACATACCACCCACCCTCAATCCCTTCCCAGAAGGGTTTTTATTTTAATAACTCTTTTGTTTTTTTGAAGGAACCGCTCTTTAAAAGGTGGATTGAATGGAAATTGAAAAAATCGACGCGTCGATGCTTAATAAAGGCAAAGTAATCGACAAAATAGCCTTGGTGTATAAAGAGGCATTCGGCAACGACCCTTGGAATGAAGGATATAAATGCCCCGTCTGCGGGAATAATTTCCCGTTATCCTATGCAGCAATAAATTGCCCTCTCTGCAAAGTGCCATTAATCGAATACTGGCCAACAAAAAAAATCATTTCCGATTTTTATCAACAAATCGCGAAAGACGAATCCATTTGCTTGATAGCGAGGAACGAAGATAAAATTATTGGCTTCGCATGGGGTTACAAAATGGATGCCGACGGTTCAATTGATGAATACCTAGATGCTCCAAAATTGCATAACCTGATAAATGGACCGCTCTTTTATATTGATGAAGTTGGCGTAAGTCCTTCCTGTCAGAATAACGGTATCGGTAAAAAATTGGTTGGCGCCATATTGCAAGAACGCAAATATGGAAAAGTTATGCTTAGAACAATTAACGAATCAAGAATGTTCGATATTTTCACCGCCTTGGGCGGAAAAACAATCCTCGCTATCTCTAGGAAACGAGTGATTATGTTGCTCGATTCCGCCGCCAGCATGATGGCCCCGCTTTAATCAGAAGCGAGGCCCTTTTTATATTCTCCAAGAACGAAAACTTCTTCGCCGGGTTTATCCATGTTCCGCGCGAAAAGGATCGCGCCATCTCTGGCCGCTTTAACTTCCTCGCCCCCGTCGAAACCGATAAGCTGGCCCGCGATAACTTTTTCGAAATCTTCAAACGCTTTCGCAAGCTTGAAATCGTTTGTTTTCGCTTTATGCAAATAGAAAGCATTCAAGACCGTTTTGGGAATAATTTTCATTTCCGCTTTGATATGGCCGCGGGAAGCCAAAAAAGAAACAATATAATCGCTCGCGACTTTGATCGCATCATCATCGCCCAGATAGCCGCATTCCACGCCAATCCCAATCTTTCCCCGGCGGTTCATATAATAATCAGTACCACCGGCCTGAATGCTATCAAGGCCGGTCACTGCAAGATCAAACGGCAGGTATTTGATCGCTTCAAAAGCATTTTCTTCGCAAACAATGAACGGCCGGCTCTTTTCGACAAAGCTGCAGTGTACATCCAAAAGCGCGTCCGCCTGATTAAAGTATTTCTTCAGGAATTGGGCGCGGCCATACTCATAAGACTCTTTTTCTTTATCCGAAAGCAGCTTATCGGATTTAAACATCCGGTTTAAATTTGCGCCAACGCAACGGACATTCCGTTCAATCGCAAGAATATTGCCACAGCCAACCAAAACCCGTCCTTTTTCTATATTCAACGGCATCATACTTTCCAGCGCTTCAATACCGGCCCTCTCATTGCCGTGTATGCCCGCGACAATAACACTTGTCACGCCTTTTTCCTTCCCCAAGAATTCATAAAATTTTTCTTTCATAAAATTATTAGATTATTGATATATACAAAGAAATCGCTTCATCAGCGATTTCGTAAAAACCACTCGTGAAGCGCCTTACCAGACTTTGTTGAATTGCCAGCCTTGTTTTTTGGCGTTTTCGAAATAGTTGCGCAAAATGTTGGCCGAATCCTGGTCGGTCTGATTTTTTCCGATAATATAATGCGTCGATAAAATCAACTCAAGATATGAATTCGCGTTCAATCCGTAAACATCTCCCGGCCCGTCGTATTCGCAATTCATGCAAAACACCAAACGGTCGGAGTTCGGTTGCAGCAGCATCCCGTGAACCGCGTTGGTATAGCCGCCGCCATCCGCGCCAATGCCCGCCAGGGTTTCGGCAATTTTTCTTTTGGCCATCCGACCCACGATCTCATACCTGTCATCGGTCATGAAAAAAATGAATTTATATTTCCTCAAATTCGGAATTTGCAAATTCTTTAATCTATCGGCAATACCGCTGATGTCTTCTTTCAAAATTCCGTAAAGCATAGCCGCGTAAGTGCTGATATTGTAAGTCGGCGGCTCCATTACCGCCGGATAGACAATGATGTTCTCCGGCTTCAAATATTGCCCCGCGGGCGGCTCGGGATTGGATGTAATCAATTTCGGCTGCCAGCCGTTTTCGGTGAGCCACTTGGCCATTTTGATCCCGTCTTTGGCGCCGGACGCATTAACGATATAAATATTCAAATCGCTCCCGGGGTTGTTTTCGAAAAAAAACTTATAATCAACCACGGAAAACCCGTGCCCGCCGAAATTCTGCGCCAGAATCCGCCCGGTATTATCCGCATCGCCCGCCCCCACAAAAACATTGCGCCCGGTTTTTTCAATTTTTAATTCCGGGTATTTCCAATTGGGCAGATTTTCGATCGCTTTTAACGCATAATAATCCAAAGTTTCTATTTTCTCGATATTTTGATTTTCCATATTTTGCAACTAATTATAATTATGGAAGTATTCTAACAAAAAATCGCCAAAATGGCGACATCTTGTTTTGGCAATGTTACTTTTTGGCCAATGGCAGATGAACCGTAAAGTGCGACCCAACCCCCTCAATACTTTCCACGGTGATTTTGCCTTTCATCCTTTTCACGGTTTCCATGGTTATCCAAAGCCCCAGGCCGGTTCCAATGATGTTTTTTGTTTTTTCGGTTTTAACCCGGTAAAATTTTTGGAAAAGATTAGCCTGTTCCTCCGAAGAAATACCCACACCGGTATCGGCAACCGTAATCAATAGATCGTCTTTTTTTGCCGCAACACTGACTTTAACATTACCCTTGTCGGTATATTTCAAAGCATTGCCGATCAAATTGACCACCACTTGTTTGACGCGGTTCAAATCAGCCCTTATGGCGACCGGTGCCATTGGCGGTTCATACTCCAAAACCAAATTCTTTTGTATCGCCTGCGAACGCATTTCCTCCACCGA
>JBAYLX010000075.1:0-4997 GCA_041663885.1 Minisyncoccota bacterium
ATCGGTTTTATTTCTTCCAGCTGGCCATAATCGCCAATGCCGGTAATGCTCTGGCCGAATTTCATTTGGCGTTTTTTAAAAAAGGAAACCGCCCTTTTGCCCACCGGAAAAACAACCACCTCGGACTTTTTTTCCAAGTCGTTGATCGACTTTTGTGCGCTTTTTAGAATGTTCTGGTTAAATGACCCGCAAAACCCGCGATCTGACGCGATCACCACCGCCAGCGCCGTTTTCAACTTTCTTTTCCGCAAAGCCACCCGGTCTTTCAAGGTCGGCTCCAGCCGCCGCACAAGCCGGCCGATCCTTTGGGCGAACGGTCGCGACAGCAAGGCGAACTTCTGCGACTTTTTCATTTTCAGCGCCGATAAAGTTTCCAAAGCGCTGGTCAACTTCCAAATATTGGAAACCGACTGGATTTTCAAACGGATTTCCTTAAGCTCCATAGTCTAATTCAATTTCGAAGCACGAAGTTCTAATATTCGAAACAATGGGTAAATTTTCAAAACGCAAATGTTTGAAACGGGATTCCGTTTCGATCATTTGGTCATTTGAAAATTATGATTTGTTTCGGATTTCGAACATTCGGATTTCGAATTTTATACGTAATTCTTTTTGACTCGTTTTATCGCTTCTTCAAATTTGGCTTCCGTCCCGCTTTCCAATTTTTCTGTGGTACGGATTTCGGCCAAAACTTCCGACATATTTTCTTCAATCTCTTTAACCAAATTTGTCTTGAATTGGCCAATTTTTTCCAGCGGAATATCATCCAAGAATCCTTTCACTCCGGCAAAAACCACGGCAACTTCTTTTTCAAAAGGAAGCGGCTCAAGGTCTTGCTGCTTTAAAATTTCGCGCATACGCTTGCCGCGTTCAAGCATTTGCCGCGTCTGCGGATCAAGCTCTTCGGTAAATTCGGAAAATCTTTCCAGTTCCTGGAATTGCGCCAAATCAAGCTTGAGCGTACCGGCAACTTTTTTCATCGCCGGAAGCTGGGCATTGCCGCCCACGCGGGAAACCGAGGTTCCCACATCGATTGCCGGCCGCTGACCCTTGGCAAATAACGCCGGGCTCAAAAATATCTGGCCATCAGTAATTGAAATGACATTGGTGGGAATATATCCTGAAATATCGCCCGCCTGGGTTTCCACGATTGGCAAAGCCGTGAGCGACCCGCCGCCTTTGACTTGAGATAATCTTGCCGCACGCTCCAGCAATCTTGAATGAAGATAAAAAATATCTCCCGGGTAAGCTTCCCGGCCCGGCGGACGCCGCAATACCAGCGAAACTTCTCGCCACGCCCAAGATTGTTTGGTCAAATCATCATAGACCGCAACCGCGTCTTTGCCGTTATCGCGGAACCATTCTCCCATTGCGCAACCCGTATACGGCGCCAGATAAAGCAACGCGGCCGGATCGTCGGCAAATGCCGCAACCACAATTGTATATTCCATCGCGCCGCGGTCTTCAAGGCTTTTTACCAAACGTTTGATTTTTGATTTTTTCTGGCCGCAAGCGACATAAATGCAAACCGGCCGGTTCTTTTCGTGTTTCTGGTTGATGATCATATCAACCGCGATCGCCGTTTTTCCCAAGCCGCGATCGCCCAGAATCAATTCGCGCTGGCCGCGGCCGATCGGCACCAAGCCGTCAACCGCCAAAATTCCGGTATGCAGCGGAGTTTTTACCGGCTGGCGGTCGATAACGCCCGGAGCCGGACGCTCGACCGGATAGAATTCTTTGGCATTGATTGGACCTTTGCCATCCAAAGGCCGCCCCAAAGGATCAACCACGCGGCCGACAAGTTCGGGGCCAACTGGCACGGAAATCGTTTTTTTGGTCCTTTTTACGATATCGCCCTCTTTAATCGCGTCATCCGATCCCAAGACAATGATGCCGGTTTCATACTCCTCAAGGTTAAGCGCCAGGCCGAAAGCCTTGGCCCGCTCAAATTCGACCATCTCAAAATTCTCCACATTGCGCAATCCGGACGCTTTAACAACGCCATCGCCCACTTCGACAACTTCACCAATCTCATCGACTTTGGGCGACAATTCGGTTTCTACCAGCTGCCGTTTGAATTGTTCGATTTTATCCATAAATTATTTAATAAACTCGAATATCGAATTTCGAATATCAAAACAAATTATAATTTTCAAATGTTCAAATGGCCGAAACGAATTCAGAATTACGTTTTGAACATTTGAATTTTGAAAATTTGAACCTTGTTTCGGATTTCGATATTCGGATTTCGGATTTTAATCTTGATACATTTTCCTCAATTGTTCCAATAATCCTTTAACCGACGCATCAATAAGGCATCGGTCGGTTTTGGCGATAAAGCCGCCGATAAGCGCCGCATCGATTTTCACTTTGGCATCGCTCGCGCCAAGAACCCGCGCCAGCCGTTCTTTCAATTTATTAAAAGTATCGCCGGATTGCTCATGCGCCAGCACTATTTCGAACCGGTTCTCCTTTGCCATCAGCGCAAGAGCGTTTTCCACAATTTTTGGCAACAGATATTCTTTCTTTTTCCCTTTCAATATCTCTTTTAAGCGCCCGACGATCTTTGTTTGCGCGGCGGCGGTCTTTCCATCGCACGCTCCGGCCAGCACTCTTGCCCAAATTTTGATTAGTTGTTTGCTGTTCATTGCAGCTGATCTTAATATTATTTCAAACCCACCGCCAACCTCTCGATAATTTTCTTGTCCTGATCCTTGGTGATCTTTTCGGCCAAAAACTTCCCTGAAACCGCGAAAGCGAGATCCAGCGCCTCTTTCTGCTGCCGCTCTTTGGCTTGCACCCGTTCTTTCTCCATGGCAATCTCGGCATCGGCAACCACTTTCCTTCTTTCTTCGTCCGCCGCCGCTAAAATTGCCTTGGCTTTCTCCTGCGCCCGGAATTCCGCCGCCAAAATCAATTCTTTGGCTTTTTTTTCGCCCGCGGTTTTAATTTTTTCAGACAGACTGCGGATATTGGCCAGCGATTGCTCGGCTTGCTCCGACTTTGCCACTCCTTCCTCGATTTTTTTGCGCCGCGTTTCCAACACCGCCAAAAACGATTTATAGGCGTATTTTTTGAGAATTGCCACCAAAACAACGAAGGTGACGATATCTCCGATCAATATTTTTGGATCAATACCTAGTCCTTCCATAGCCTTACAAATTTCAATTTTCAAACTCCAATTTTCAATGAATGTTCCAATGATTCAACTTTCAAACAAAACGCCAGATTCGCATTTTGTTTGTAACATTGGGACATTGCAATTTTATTGAAAATTGAAAATTGAAAATTGAAAATTATTTTTTACTCGCTATGGCTTATTCCGCCAAAACGGAACAGGCCGCGGAGAGCAAAAATCCCCGCCGGATAAACTATACGAAACGGATGATAAGCGCCACCACCAAAGCGAAAATCGCGATAGCATCCGTGAACGCGATCGCCAAAATCATATTTGTGCTGATTTTGCCCGAAGCTTCCGGATTGCGGCCAATCGCTTCCATTGCCGCCCGGCCGATAAAACCGATACCCAAACCGGGCCCGATCGAACCCACGCCAATAGCGATTGCGGCGGCCAATTGTCTCATTACTTCTAATTCCATATTTTTGTTATTATTTTCTTTATTCTTTCCGCGAAATTAATCGACGATGAATATTTTACAGTGATTTTTTCGCTCGACGGAGCGAAAACTTAAGCGAATTTTACAGTAGTAAAATCGCGGTCACTGTAAAATATTCATCTAGAGTTAATTTCATTCTCCCTTCTTCTGCGACCTTTTTTCAAGAAACGGCATAATTAAATAGCGGACTTCAGCAACCACCGCGGCCAACCCTGTCAGCAAGAATATTATCATAAATAATGGCGCTGTGCCAATTGTCCGATCAAGCCACAGCCCGAAAAGCAAAGAACCGACCAGCGGAACCGCAATCGCAAACCCCAATTCCAACCCCACCGCCATCGCCCGCGCCAGCATATTTTGATTGTTGTCACTCATAATTTTCAATTTTCAATTTCCAATTTTTAATGAATGTTTCAATGAACCAATTTTCAAACAAATACGCGCGCATTTATTTTTATCATTGAAAAATTGTGTCATTTGTTGAAAATTGAAATTTGAAAATTGAAAATTATTTAAGCGTGTGCTTCGGTTGCCGTCGAATAAAACACCACGATCAGCGACGAGAAAATGAATGCCTGCAAAAAACCGACCAACGTTTCCAATCCCAAAAACGGCAGCGGCACAAAATAAGCCATCGACCAATGGATTCCCGACGATACTACCATCAACAGCACTTCGCCGGCGAACAAATTGCCGAACAACCGCATCGCCAGCGAAATAATGCGCGTAAACTCGCCCATCAATTCCAACAATCCCACAAACAACAACACCGGGTTCTTGAAATTAAAAAACTTGCCCAAATAAGGAACGAGTCCGAGATTTTTCAACGCCAAATAATTAACATAAAACATCGACAGCGCCGCCAGGCCGAAAGTGAAATTCAAATCCGAACTGGGCGAGCGCAAAATCGGAAAAACTCCCAACCCCGGCACCAATTCCAGCAAATTCGACGCCCAAATAATTAGAAACAGAGTCATCGCGAACGGAAAAATTTCCAACGTCTTTTTGCGCGAATTGGTAATCGAATCGCAAAAATTCAAAAAAGCTTCCAAAATGAATTCCAAGCCGTTTTGAATCTTCCCCGGAATAATCTTTGCCTTGCTAAACGCGGAAACAAAAAAAAATGCCACCGCGGCGGCAATCAAAACCGTCCAAAACGCCGTATTGGTAATGGCAATTCCGGCAAACTCAAACAATATCGGCGCGGCAACAGAAATTTCTTCCATGTTATTTCAATTCTCCCTCAAAAAAACATCACCCAATTACGGGTTCACTTAAAATTTACCGCAATTCAATTCCAATGTCAAACTTGACTATCCTTTGTGGAATCCCAGATCCGCGGGATTGGCGCCGCCGGAAATTTGTAAGAGCTGGCCGCCG
>JBAYLX010000076.1:0-4984 GCA_041663885.1 Minisyncoccota bacterium
ACCGGATAATGGGCTTTAAGATAGGCGGTTTGATAGGCCACCATCGCGTAACAGGCGGCATGAGATTTATTGAATGAATAGTCCGCGGAAGGTTCGATCCAGCTCCAGATTTCCTGGCCGATCTTTTTGGCAATTCCGTTTTTTACGCAACCGTCGATGAATTTCTGTTTTGAGGCCATCATCAGTTCCTTGATTTTTTTGCCGATGGCTTTGCGCAAACTGTCGGCTTCAGCCATCGAAAATCCTGCCAGTTCCTGCGCGATCCTCATCGTTTGTTCCTGGTAAAGGATGATGCCATAAGTCGAACCCAAAATCGATTCCAATTTTGGGTGCAGATAAGATGGAATAGTTAAACCGTTTTTTCCTTCAATAAATTGCGGGATAAATTGCATCGGTCCCGGGCGGTAAAGGGCGACCATGGCGATAATGTCTTCGAATTGGGTGGGTTTAAGCTGTTTTAAGTAGCGCTGCATACCCGCGCTTTCCAACTGGAACACGCCCACGGTGTCGCCGCGCTGCATTAGTGCGTAGGTATCGCGGTCGTCCATGGGAATGGTTTTTAAATCCAAGTTTTCTTTGTGGATTATATATATTCTCGATAAGGTGTCTTCGATGATGGTCAAATTTTTCAGTCCCAAAAAATCCATCTTTAACAGCCCCATATCTTCGATGGCGTGTAATTCATATTGCGAGACCAAGCCATTATCGTCGGCAGTGGGATGCTGTACCGGAACAATTTCATCAAGGGCGATTGGTGAGATAACCACGCCGCACGCATGCGTTGATGCGTGGCGGGCGCAGCCCTCTAGCTTTTTCGCGAATCCCATCAGGTGCCGGGCTTTTTCATCGCCGGACACCAGCATTTTAAGGTCGTCGGCTTTATCGAGAGCTTCTTTTAAGTCCATGCCGACCGGGATCATTTTGGCCAGTTTGTCGCAATAACTGTAGGGGTATTGCAATACGCGCCCGACGTCGCGCACCACCGCGCGCGCGGCCATGGTTCCAAAAGTGATGATTTGCGCCACATGGTCTTTGCCGTATTTTTGCCCCACATATTCGATTACTTCCGGTCGTCGGCGGTCGGCGAAATCCATGTCAATATCTGGAAGAGATACCGCCGAGCGTCCGGGGTTTAAAAATCTTTCGAACAGAAGACCATATTTAAGCGGGTCAAGCTCGGTAATATTCAAGAGATAGGACACAAGCGATCCCGCCGCCGAACCGCGTCCGGGGCCAACCACAATGCGATTGCTTTTGGCCCAGTTGACGAAATCTTGGACGATCAAAAAATATTCGATAAAGCCAAGCTGTTTAATGATTCCGAATTCGTATTCAAAACGTTCCCGTACCGCTATTGATGGATTTTCCCCGTATCTGAATTCCAAGCCCTTATCGCAGAGCTGGCGCAAATATTCTTCTGTCGTTGAACCTTGCGGCGGATTGTAGCGTGGCAATTTGGTTTTTTTTAGTTCAAATTCAAAAGTGCATAGTTCAACTACTTTTTGCGTGTTGGCAATCGCTTCGGGCACATCTTTGAATTCCGTCGCCATCTGTTGGGGGCTTTTCATTGAAAAATCCTCGTTCTTCATGGTTAAGCGGTTTTCGTCATTAATGTCGGCACCGGTATTGATCAGCATGAGAATGTCCTGCGCCTCGCTATCGTCGGAGTCTAAATAGTGGACATCATTTGTCGCGACCAAATCCAACCCAAGTTTTTTGGCCAATGCGATCTGGCCTTCATTGGCAATTTTTTGTTCGGGAATGTTCGGATGGTTTTGCAGTTCCAGGAAAAAATTTTCTTTTCCAAAATATTCCATGTAACGCCGCGCCGTGGCTTCAGCTTCATCGTTTTTTTTGGAGATTATCAAGCGGGGTATCCTTCCTTGGACGCAGGCCGACATTGCGACCAAACCTTGGCCGTATTGCGCCAGCAGTTCCTCATCCACCCGCGGTTTATAATAAAAACCTTCCAGATGGGCTTTGGTGACCAGCTTGACCAAGTTGCGGTAACCGGATTCGTTTTTCGCCAGCAAGACCAAATGATAGCGGACGTCGTCAATGCCCGCTCTTTTTTGGCCGCGACCCTCGTGGGCAACATAGACTTCGCAGCCGATGATCGGCTTGATGCCGCGGGCCTTGGCCTTTTTGTAGAATTCGACCGCGCCGTACATGTTTCCATGATCGGTGATAGCGCAGGAATCCATTTCCAAGGCTTTGACTTTGTCAAGCAGCGGATCGATTTGAGCCAGGCCGTCAAGCAGACTGTAATGCGTGTGGACATGTAAATGGGTGAATTTCATAATATCGAGTTAATCAATAAGGGCTACATCAATATTTTCTCCGTGGGGATACCGCTGAAATCAATATAATCTTTGTTGTAAAGGGAGTTTTTGAGGGACAGCGATTCTTGAACGATCAAATTTTTAGCCAGAAGGCTTCTCCGGATGAGGGCGTTTTCCAGGCATACCATTCCGCTTGCCGCCGCTTCGCTTAAATCAAGGAATCCGTTTATTTGCGCGCTTTTCAAAAAAATATCGCCTTTGATTACTAGTTCATCTTTACGGTAATCGCTGACATCGATGCGCCGGAAATCAACATCGCCGAGAATAACCGCTTTCGCCAGGCTTATGAAGCCGCAAACTTGGGCCTGGCTGAAATTGACCGATCCGGTAATATTCAAGCCGACCATATTGATCGTTTGCCCGATTTTTACATTTTGCATCATTAAATCGCCCATCAATTTGCCGCGGCCGAAAAAAAACGATCCGTCCACGGTAGCGTTTGCCATATTGATGCTCCCGTTGATGGTGGTATCGGCAAGAAAAACATTGCCCGATATCCAGCTGTTTTCCAAGTTTATGCCGTAATCGAGGTTTTTTTCCGCCAGCGACAGGAATTTGAGATTTTTCCCGCGAAAATCAGCTTCTCTCCGGTCAAGAGCAGCTTTATCTATTTCCCGATCAATATCGGTTTTGCTTAGGATGGAAACCGGTTGGCCGGCAATAATAAATTCTTCCATGGCTAAACTCTCGTTTGCGGATTAGTGTTAAAAACTAAATTAAATTATAATTTTATTATAGTAAATTTAACCAATTGAAACAATCCTTAAAATCATTAAAAAAAATACGTTTGGCGCCGGAAAACGAGTGCCGCGAATCCGGGTATGATATCGTGATCGGCATTGATGAAGCCGGACGCGGCCCCCTTGCCGGGCCGGTTGTGGCGGGGGCCGTGGCGCTTGCTGATTTTAATGTGACTGATGATAAGTTTCGGCGCTTGCTTGAGCAGGTTGCCGATTCGAAAAAACTGAGCGCCGCGGCTCGTGGAGAAATTTATAATTTGTTGGTAAGCCATAAAAGCATCGTTTGGGGTTCTGGCCAAGTGGAGCCAAAAGTTATTGATAAAATAAATATCCTTGAGGCGACAAAGCGCGCGATGGAAGCCGCAGTTTCGGATTTGCTCGCCAAAATGCTGCCCGCACTCAACTCAAAAATATTTTGTCTTCTCGACGGAAATTTTAAAATCAATATTGATCACGAACAAAAATCGATCATAAAAGGCGACCAGAAAGTTTTCTCAATTTCAGCGGCGAGCATTATCGCCAAGGTGGCGCGCGACCGCTTAATGGTTGATCTTGGCAAAAGGCATCCGGAATACGGATTTTGCCGCCACAAAGGATACCCGACGCGAGAGCATATCCGCGCTCTGGGACGATTTGGCTTGCTGCCCGAACATCGGAAAAGCTTTGGACCTTGCGCCGTATTATTGGAGAAAGCTATAATAAAAATATAAAATAACAGCCGTTTATCCCGGCCAAAAAAAATGAAGAATCTAAAAACAAAAAAAATCGGTAAAAATGAATTGGTGGGATTTGCCGCGTTTTTTTGCGCGATCTTTTCGCTGATTTATATTGTCGGTCTTTTGCTGGTTGCCAATATCTTCAACCGGCCGCAAATGAGCCTCGCGAAGATTGCGTTGCCGGTCCAGGATTCGTGTTCATGCAAGGGAATGGTCGAAGCTTGTTCTCTATCGGCGCTTCCGGCGGTTTTATTCCCGGTCGGCACCGACAGTCCGAATGAAATGGCGATAAAGTTGGCAATGGATGATTCCGGATACATCCAAAAACAATTGGATATCGCGTTATCCAGTTCGCGCTTGGTGCAAATAACAAACAACGGAGTGAACCCGCATTCGTTTGTCATCGACGAATTGGGCATTGATTCCGGAGAGATTTTACCGGGCCAGTCAAAAACGCTGCGATTGGAAAATATGGCGGATGCGGTGAGCTATCTTTACTATTCCAACGTCTCTGGCGATACGCGCGAAAAATTCAGCGGGGTGGTGGCGGCCAAATAAACTACCCCGCCGCGGCGGGGGTATTCTGCCAGATTAAATAACCTTTTTTGCGACATTTGCGCGCGGAAGGCCGAACCTTGAATTTTTTTGGAAATGTGCTATAAATAAAAAATATATAATCAATTGGAGCTGTTTTGGTGTTTTTTTGAATTTGCTCACAACTCATCAACTCAGGACTCATCAACTAATTACTATGGGTGGCGTACCAAAGAAAAGACATACAAAAGGAAGCCGGAACCAGCGCCGGATGCATATATTTATTGAAAAACCGAATCTTTTGGCTTGCTCAAAATGCGGCAAACCGGTAAAGTCGCACACGGTATGCCCGGCATGCGGGTTTTACAAGGGCAAAGAAGTTGTGGATGTTTTATCCAAACTGGATCGCCGACAGCGCCGGGCGAAAGAAGTGGAAATGGCTAAAGTTGAGGCGGGTGCCAAAAATGAAGCCGTTAAAGAAGAGGCGAAGTAGTTTTTGGAATTTGCCGCCCAAGGCGAGCCTCGCTTGAAGCGGGACATTTGGATTTTGACATTTCTTAAAAATGGCATCAAGGCATCTTACCCGGTCAATCGTAATGCAATCCCTTTTTGAATGGGATTTTTACGGTAAAACTGGCGATCTGGCGGAAAT
>JBAYLX010000077.1:0-4972 GCA_041663885.1 Minisyncoccota bacterium
CGCCCAAGGCGTCGCGGTATTCCTGCGGAAAAGTTTGTTCAACCTCCGCTCCGCTAAACGCTTCGCTACGGGCTGGCATTCATCCCCGCGGCAAGCCGACGGGGTATTCTGCCAGTTGAATAAAATACGAAACTACAATGGAAAAATTAAATAAAAATTTCAATGGATTCCATATATCTTTAATATTTCTCAACCTGATTTTAATTATTGGCGTTATCGGCTATTTGATAATAACCGGTACGCGTGAGGCAAAAGTTGAAAAATATATTGGGAATACGGCTCAAATCCAAAAAAGCGGAGTGGATAAAAAAACCGAAATGCAAGATGAGTCTCATTTAAATTTAAAAGATCAGGAATATATTGTTGAGATTACCGACAAAGGATTTGTGGGTACAGGATTTCAAGCGGTCGGCGGCCGAAAAATTAATTTTACCGTAATTAATAATGGCACAAAACCTCATTCGTTTGATATCGATAATCTGAACGTGAGTTCTGGTGCGATAGCGCCGGGGAAAACAAAAAGCTTTACGGTAGAATCTATTCCCAACGAAAATACCAACATTACTTACCGCTCTTCGATTGAAGGCGATTCTTCAGACGCTTTTACCGGAGTTTTAGTGGTAATAAAAAAGTAACCGTTACAACAATAAAAACCTGCCAAAAAAACGGCAGGTTTTTATTGTTGCGCAATGCATTTAATCCGTAGGGGCGGGTCTTGTACCCGCCCGTTCGCGCGTCGCGAAATCAAATACGGGCGGGTACAAGACCCGCCCCTACAAATCATCCTTACTCGACAATGATTGAAAGGTTGGGGGTTGATTGGCCGAATTGGGTGCCGTTGTTCATGGCCCATTGGAAATTATAGGTTCCCGGAACCGAAGGCGCGGTGACCGTGAATTCAAACAGTTTGCTCTCGCCGTTAGAAACCAAGTCACTGAAAAGAAGATTGATTTTATTGATTCCCCAAATATTGCCATTTTGCGATATTAAGGCGTAATTGCCGCTGTAATTCCAGGGAGTTGAACCGGTATTTTTCATGATTATCGTGGCTTCATAGGTTTCGCCGGCCGCCATCGTCGGGGGAACATCCTGGAAAATATATTTCGCGTCATTGCCGCCGGCAACGGCCCTGCATTCGCCGCTCTCGCAGAATTGCCCGCCGGCGCAATTAATTGCCGCAGACCACTCCATGCAGCCATCATTATTGTTATCGGCGCACAGTTGGTAGCTGTTGCCCAGGCATTGCCTCAAACCGCTGGAAACGCATTGATTGGTGCATTTGGCGGCTTTAGGAAATACAGTGAAGTCATAACCGCTATTTGTATTTCTATCCCATGACCGCTTGTCGCTATAACCGCAACCCAAAAATTTATCTTCGTTGGCAATCTGATTCTCATAAGTCGTATCAGAGGCGTGGCAAGTGTTATTATTCGCCGCTTTCGCGTAAGTAAGCGCGGGCAAGCCCGAAACGACCCGCGCGCAGAATCCCGAGCCGACAACAACTGCTTTTGACCATTTTCCTGCCGCGTCCGTGATCGCTATTCCGCTGTCGCAGAGGTCGATCTTGACGTTTCCCAGCGCCTCTCCGGTCGATCTGGTAATATTACCGGAAACCAACGTGCCGTATGTAATAGTAAATGCTGTCGTGGCTATTTTTTTCAATGGTGAGCCGCCAAACAGCTTGGCTTCATATGAACCCGCGGCCATCGCGACTTTTATTTTGTTGCTGCAAGGCTTGCCTTGCACCGGCACGCAAACCGAAGTGTAAAACCGGGTCATCCAATCGCCGTCAGATGAATTTTTGGGCGAAATCGTGATCTGGTCGGAAGCGGTCGTTTCCGGAATGCCATCCCAGGAAATCGTCAGCGTGTCGCCATACGCAACCGTTTCCGGTTTCGCGGCCAGCGATAATAAATTTAAATTTGATAGTTTTAATGAAGCGATATCCAGTTTTGTATAAGTATCATTGCTAAACAGCCTTAATTCATAAGTATTCGGTTTTGCTTGTGCGCTAAAAACATAGCTGCAGGAACCGCTGGCTTTAGGGCTGCTCCCGGGCGCATTCAGGCAGCTGGAAAGATAGAAACGCGCCAAATACGCGCTATTTGCGCTGCCGCGGCTGTATATGCCGACCCAGTCGCGCGCGGTCGCCCCGCCGATATTTTTCCAGCTGATCGTGGCAGTACCGCCGGGTTTAACGGTTAGCGGGGAAACGATCAAGACCGGGTCGCCGGTTGAAGGCGCGGTTATTGAAAATGTATTGCTGGCTGTTTTTGTTCTATTGTTGAATAAACGGATATCGTAATTGCCGACAGGATTGCTGCCTGTCCAAAAATCGCAATCGCCGGTAGTTTTTCCGATCCGGTTATCGTCAGCGGCTGTGCAATTCGAGGTAAATATTTTTGCGACATATTCGCTATCGGCCGCGCCTTTTTTGAAAACTCCGATCCAATCGCCCGCAACCGGGGAACCGACATTGGTCCACGCGATCGAAATCGTGTCATTGGATGAAACGGTCGCCGGAGTGGCAACCATTATCGGTTTTTGCATTGAAGATCCAACGCCCTCGATTTTCAGGCTTACCGACTCGGAATTGTGGCTTATCTGGGTAATGGTAATATCGTTAATCGGATCGTGGAAACTATTCCCATCCACCAGTGCTTCATTGTTCGTATCAGCAGGGGTAGCATCGATAAGTTTTGTGGGATTGCTTTTAGTCTCGTTCCAAATATGAATGCTGGCGCCGCGCGTTATTCCCTGCCAAAGATTGCTATATGAAGTTCCGGTTTTGTTATCGAATCCGATTGGCTGGCGGTATTCCAAGTAATAATATTCCCGGGTATCGGTTTTATATATTTTTAATGCCTGGGCCTTTGTCGTCGCCGCTTCAAGCGGTGCAATTGTGTATGTCCCATCCTGGGTCACTTTGGTTACATTGCTTTGAGGCATAATACCGGCAACAAGCTTATGCGGCGCATTGAAGTGGCCGCGCGCGCCGCTGTTCGACCCCATAATATCGTAAAGATCGCCATACATCCAAGTGGTGCAGCTGCCATAATAATCAACCGGGTTTTTCCCGCATTTGAGGCTGCTGGCATGGGTGAGCCCAAAGTTGTGCCCCAGCTCATGGGCATACATAACCGCATCGCTCGTGGTCGGGGAATCGATCCAAATCCAGTTTCCGCCCACCATTCCCATTCCGGCCCAGCCGATAAATGCGTTGGTCAGCTTGGGATGGATATATACGAAGTGGTCATATTTGCTGGCGTCCAAGCCGTTTTTAACCGCTTCTTCCTTGGCAATATCCGCCAATTTCATGTAATTTTCACTAACCACCAGTTCATTGCTGGTGTTTACCGGAATCGTATACCAGCCAAAAACATCGCCGGTTATGGAAGCATCGCCATAGGACATTTCATCATAAAGTGCTTTAACCGAATTATTCGCGGTAAAAAATATCGACCGCATCGCGTCTTTGGTGATGCTTGTGCTCACGTTATCTTCAAACTGGAACAGGATAACCGCGATTTTGGCGGAAAGCTGTCCGGTTGCCGTTTCCGCGGGCGCTGAAGCGATCTTCAAAGCATTCCCGTCGGCAATCACAATGTTGTCGCCCAATTCGCTGCCCTGAAGCTCGACCCGGGACCCGGAAGATATGTTCGCGAGATTATTAGCGGCGAAATACAATTTATACCAGGAAGAGTCGCCGATATCATCGCTGACAAAATAATAATCGGTGGCGGTTTTGCCCGCGGAAAAATTATCATTGTTCACCGCGACGATTTTGCCTTTTTTGCTGATCTTTTCTTCGATATATTCCCGGATATCGTCTCCGAATTTCATTCTCTGGCCGGCAAGGTTGGCATGGTTAAGATAGGATTGGGGATTGCTTCTCATTTCTTTCAAAAGCAACGCCTGCCGCTGTTGCGCAAAAAACTTGCTCTTTTCGCTCAATGACTGGTTGCCGGGCAAATTTACGGCTAATGACTGCGCTTGGGCAGAAACTCCGGATAGAAAAAGCATTAAAAAAACAATTCCGGCCATAAGCGGATATTCAAATATTTCCATAAAGATCAAAATAGTTATTAATAATTAATTATTATATCGCGAAATATTATTTTTTGAAACAAAAAAATCGGTGACTACTCGCTAAAATTTATGAATTTCAATAAATATCTTGAAGGGGGTCTAACCCCTGCGATTACGCAGGGGTTAGACCCCAGATACAAACATCCCAGTGAATGGTTGTAATGTTTGCCATTGACAATTAAATCCTCTGGGCGTATATAATCATTTGTTCCTAGTTTTCGTAATTGGGAAATATTCAAAAAAAGGAGACAAGATCAATTGCACCCGGAAATCAATACCGAAACTATAATAACACTCGTAGGATTCTTTGGGGCTATTTTATTACTACTTAACGTGGTGACAATAAGATAGCACAATATGTTACTTTTTATCCTTTTTGGTAACTTTTTTCTCAAATTTTTTCACATATCATATATTTATTGAAAAGATTTGAAAAGAAAAGCGATTGGTTTATGGATGCTTGACATCGGTTTTAAAAAAAGCTAAACTGTCATTGTTGCCAAAAGATAATTAAAAAATCATGGCTGACAAAAAACCAGCACCTGCCAAAAAAGTCAACAAGAAAAAAGCCGCTCCCAAAGTTTGCACCTGCAGCTGCAATTGCTGCCCGAGCAAATAAAAACAGCGCGCAACTTGAAAGCAAGAAAAAAATCATAAGATATTTCGACAATTGAAAAATTGTCGCGAATTCTGACGATTATGATTTTTTGTTTGTTTTTAAAAAACCAACAATTCAGAACGGAAAGAACATCGACAATTAAATAGCGAAATATTTTCAATTTTCCACGAAAATATTTCGTGAGCCAAAAGCGTATGCGCTTTAACAAAAGCATACAAAGAATTTTTTGAAGTTGTCTTGGACTCTTTTATTGAGGATTTGATC
>JBAYLX010000078.1:0-4841 GCA_041663885.1 Minisyncoccota bacterium
AGACACTCCGCAAAATTTCATAATTCCCGCGGATATATTAAAAGCATTTCGCGCGAATAAAGACGCTTGGAATAATTTTTTGAAAATGCCGTTTTCATACCGGCGCGTCAGGATCGCATATATTGAAAGTCAAAAAAGGCACGGCATGGATATGTACAAAAAAGCTCTCGCGCATTTCATAAAAAAGACGGAACAAAATAAACGCATCGGTTTTGTTCGAGAAAGAAGAGATGCTGCTGCATAAAATCCGGCATATCCACAATCAAGAGCCACTTAGAAAAAAACGGACAGTACAGTAGTCGAATCCGAAAAAACACCATAGGGTGTTTTTTTGGATTGCGCGGACAGAGCGCGGAATGTTATATTTAAGCTATATTTAAATATAGTTTTTATGAACCGCAAAACTTCCGAAAAAAACATCTGCCAATTGGCCCGTTTGGGGAAAACCTCTCTTTCAATCACCATCCCTCGCGACTTGGTCCTGGACCTTGGCTGGCGCGAAAAACAGAAAGTGGTGGTCAAAAAGCGCGGCAAAGGTATCGTGATCGAAGATTGGAAGGAAGGGGTATAAAAACAACTGCGAGATACCGAACTTGATTCTTTTTATACCCCGTCAGCTTGCTGCGGGGAACAAAAAGAATGAGGAGTCCAGAGGAAACATCCTCTGGTTGTGGCGGGGTTAATACCCCGACACAAGAATCTAATTTATCCGGAAAAAACATGAAAAAGCAATCAAAAAACAAGGTAGTCGCTATTTTTGAGGGCAAAAAAATCCGCCGGGTTTGGGATGAGGAAAAAGAATTATGGTATTTTTCAGTGGTTGATGTGATTGATGCTCTTAATGCGAGCATGGATCCAAGAAATTATTGGAAAGTTCTTAAAAATCGCTTAAAACAGGAAGGAAGCGAGGTGGTTACAAAATGTAACCAACTGAAAATGCAAGCTGCTGATGGAAAGTTATATTTAACTGATGCGGCGGATACGGAAGCCATGTTCAGAATAATCCAGTCGATTCCTTCGCCCAAAGCCGAGCCGTTCAAGCTTTGGCTGGCGCGGGTGGGCTACGAAAGAATCGAAGAAACCGAAGATCCGGAGAAAGCCATCCAAAGGGCGCTGGCAACATATCTTAAAAAAGGCTATTCCAAAAATTGGGTTGATTTGCGTTTGAAAAGCATTGAAATCAGAAAAGATCTAACTAATGAATGGGATGAAAGGGGCGTGAAAACTAACGATGAGTTCGCGATTTTAACTGATGATATTTCTTTTGCCTGGGCGGGGTTGAAGATGAAAGACTACAAGATACACAAGGATTTGAAAAAAGAAAATTTGCGCGACAATATGACCAATCTGGAATTGGTTTTGAATATGCTGGCAGAGACGGCAACGACGGAAATTTCAAAAAAACGGGAGCCAAAGACATTCCCGGAAAACCGGCAGGTGGCGCGCGAGGGCGGCGGGATCGCCGGCGACGCCAGAAAACAGATCGAGGCAAAAACAGGGAAGCCGGTAATCAGCAAATTCAGTTTCAGAAAAATCCAGGAGCAGAAAAAATTGGAAAAAAATAACCGCGTCAAAAGGCGCGGCAAAGGCATTTTGATCGAAGATCGGCCGGAATAATTATTGTCAAAAACCAGAACTGATAACATTTTTCAAAAAAACATATGGAAATTATTATGTTTTTGGCGAGATTTTGGGGGAGCCTTTTTATGATCCTGGGCGCAATGTCGGTCGGGGCTAAGTTATTAGGCAGGATAATCGAATACACTGAAAATAAAACCATTACGATATCCACCGGGTACATAACCTTTTTACTAGGCTTGGCGACTGTCGTTGCCCATAATGTTTGGGTGGCCGATTGGCGGGTTGCGGTCACGATTTTGGGCTGGGTCACGTTATTCAAGGGAATTGAAAAAATCGGGTTTCCCGACCGTGTCAACAAAAAAGCCCAAATGTTCAAAGGCGGGCAGGTATTTTGGGGCGGCGTCATATTTCTTTTGGGCGCTTGGTATTTTTGGATGAGTTTTTTAAATTAATAAACGTAAAAAACAAAAAAAACAGAGGCAAGGCCTCTGTTTTTTCCCTTCGAATTCATGATTAAATTTTCAAATCAAAATATACCGCATAGAACGGCGCATTTTGGATAGTCCGGCAACAATGGCAATCTGGTTTGTATTTTTAATTATTACAGGGCTCGGGCGATTGCGATTAAAACCACGGCGCCGAGCAGCGCAACTAGGAAGCTGTAGACATTGAAGCCGGTCACTCCGCTTTTGCCGAAAAAATCCATTATCCAGCCGCCCAGCGAGGCGCCGATGATGCCGACGATGATATCGACCAGCAGGCCGTTGCCTCCTCCCATAACCAGGGAGGCGGCCAAACCCACCAATGCTCCGAAAACGATCCAAACAAGTATTGTCATAGGTTTATTTGTTAACTTGCGCGTCTTCTTTGTTTAGTTTTTCGGCGGCTTCTGGCGTGGAAACCGTTTTGCCGATCAATAACAGTTTGATCACGGCCAAGGTACCTAGCCAGTAGACCAACATTGCCAAAAGCGTGGTCCATTCAAAAATGCTGCCCAATACTTTCGTTGTTCCAAAAACGCTCAAAAAAGGAGCGACGATAAATGTCGTAATCGCGTAAACAAAACTCGCGAAACCAAATTCCGGGTTGGCGGCCATAAGCTTCAGAACGAAACGCAGCAACAGCAATGCTTCGACTAAAGACAAAACATACCAGATTATTTGGGTGCCGCGGTATATCGGTTTTGTGGTGGAGGAGTTGTATGAAGAATTCATATATTTTTTTTGGTTATGATTAATTTTTCAGATTAATTCGCGGCTTCGACAATGGTCGTGTATTATCTATACTTGATTCTATCCCGCTGTTCATTAATTTAAGATTAAATTGTGTTTTTTGGTTTTTTAGTTACCGATAGCGATTGACATTGAAATTGATGGGGTTACAATATCAATGTAGATTGATATATGAAACCGGAGTGCTGTGAAAATAATGGTAAAATAACGGAAATCACGGGAATCGCGGCGCTTTTGAAATTGCTTGCCGAGAGCAACCGACTCAAAATCATTTGCATTTTGAAAAGTGGCGAGCACTGCGCTTGCGAAATCATTAAACATCTTGGTTTGTCTCAAAACCTTGTTTCGCACCACCTTAACAAACTGAAAAAGGCAGGTTTGATTGAGGGCAGGAAGGAGGGAATTTGGATCCATTATTCCCTTACCAAAAAAGGAAAAAAAATAAATACTATTCTTTTTAGACTAATCGACTAATAATAAAAATGAAAAACAAAATTGCATCAATTGAAGTTATTGGATCGGGTTGCGCCAATTGCAAGAAACTGTATGATCTGGCGGCGGTCGCGGCTAAAGAATTGAATCTTGAAATCGAGGTTGAATATTCCGATGATATCCAGAAAGGGTTGGCAATGGGGGTGTTGCAGTTTCCTGTTTTGGCAGTGAACGGCAAGGCGGTGCTTACCGGCGCGGCGGATGTGAAAAAAATAAAAGAAGTACTGATCAAGGAAGGGCAGAACAATGAACCGTCCGGATGTTGTCCTTGCGGGGGCGATTGCGGTTGCGCGTAACCAAAATATATGGATATTTTTTCGCCTGTCCAGTCATTCGCGGATCTGGCCGTTAACAGTTGGTTGAAAATTACCGATCCGTATTGGTCGGGAGCCGTTAATTTTTTTATTTACGACACGATCAAGATCGGTCTGCTGTTGGTCGTTATCAATTATTTGATGGCGATTGTGCGTTATTATCTGCCCGTGGAAAAAGTGCGGGACATCCTCGCCGGCCGCAAATGGTATGGGTTTGATTATTTTTTGGCCGCGCTTTTGGGAACGGTGACGCCATTTTGCTCTTGTTCGTCAATCCCGTTGTTCGTGGGTTTCGTGGGCGCGGGCATTCCGCTGGGCGTGACTTTCGCGTTCCTTATCGCTTCGCCTTTGGTCAATGAGGCATCGCTGTTCATATTCCCTTCGATCTTTGGTTTGAAAATGACGCTTTTATACAATGGCTTGGGAATTTTGATCAGTATTTTGGCGGGCATGGCAATCCAAAAAATGAGGTTGGAAAAAAGCGTTAATCCGGCTTTCTTGAAATATAAAACCCGGCAGGACGCGATCAAGGAAAACGGCGGCCATAAAGTGCCCTGGGCGAAAAAAGTCGCGATTTGGCGGGAGGACGCGGGGCGGATTACTAAAGAGATATTCCCTTATGTGGTTTTCGGCGTGGGCATCGGTGCGTTCATCCATGGTTTCATTCCCAAAGAATTCGTGGAGAACAATCTGTCGGCGGCCGATTGGTGGGGCGTGCCGCTGGCAACGCTGTTGGGCTTGCCGCTCTACGCGAATTCGGTGAGCGTTATTCCGATAGTTGAAGCATTAACCGGCAAGGGCGTGCCGCTGGGCACGGCGCTGGCGTTCATGACCGCCACGGTCACCTTGTCGATTCCGGGGCTGCTGATTCTGAAAAAAGCGATGGACTGGAAACTGCTCGCGGCGTTTGTCGCGGCCACCAGCATCGGCATTATGATAATCGGTTATTTTTTCAATCTTGTTAAAATTTGATTTTGCGCAAAATGAAAAAATACATTATTGCCATTTTTATAATTTTGGGAATTGCCGGAGTTTTATGGATATTGTCTGCGATTCCAAAAAAGGAGGCGGCCGCCGGTCAACCGGTGATCCTTGATTCCGGTTTAAAATCGCAACGGAAAGACAAAAGCAATATGTCCATCGCGGCCGCGCCGGCCGAAAAAGTGGAAGTTTTTTTATTCCACCGCGACCAGCGCTGTACCACTTGCATTGCCATCGGCAA
>JBAYLX010000079.1:0-4826 GCA_041663885.1 Minisyncoccota bacterium
TCGAAAGAACCACGCTGCCGGCGAAAGCGCCCCCCCAAGAAACAACAACTCTTGCCTTTTTGTAATCCAAATCGCAAGAATCAGCCGAACCAACGCCGTCCGCGGGATCGGCCGAAAACCACACATCGGTCAAAACGTTATAGGCAACACTACCGACCGTCGCCGTTGAATTCCGGTCCAACGTTCCCAGTGCCAAAGGAAGAACCGCGTCTTTGACCCCGACCGATTCATAGGAAAGATTGCGGATTTTTTCGATTTGCGCACTGGCAATCGCCGTGGCGGTGATTTTGTTTTTACTCAACCCGACAACCTTCATCCCCAAACGGTAAGCGCCAAAAATCCCGCCGAACACAACCACCAAAAGCGCCACGCCCACCAGCGCCTCAATCAAAGTAAAACCATTTTTACCGGAGAAAAAATATCTTGTCTTGCGCGATATTAACGCATTTTGTTCTAGCATTTGTTAATTAAAAATGTAAAAATCAAAATGGAAAATGACCTGCGCTACGCCGAAGGCTTCGGCAAGGCGAGCAATTTAAAATGTAAAAATAATTTCAAAATTCAACATTCGATATTATCATTTTGATTTTTGATTTTTACATTTTCAATTTATTTGACCGAGTCCATCATCGAGTACATCGGCTGGACCATGGAAACCGCGAAAAATCCGACCACCGCGCCAATCACAAGCATCAGCATCGGTTCGATTATCGACGCGAAGTTCTTGGTTTCCTCATCAACTTCGTTTTCGTAAAATTCGGCGAGTTTCAGCAAGATGTTGCTTGTTTCGCCGGTTTCTTCACCCACTGCGATCATTTGGATGGCCGTCGCCGGATAAAGATAACTGTAATCTTTTATCGCCGTGGAAAATTTTTCGCCCTTCTTCACCCGCTCTTCGATTGCCAGCAGCGCCACGGAATAATTGCAATTATCGACCGTTCCCGCAGTGATCTCGAACGCGCGCGGCAAGGACACGCCCGCGCCGACGAGGGCGCTCAAGTTGCGCAAAGTGTACGCGGAATTGATATTGCGCACGATCGTGGATATTGCCGGAATTTTCAATGTCATATCGTCAAAAAATTTCTTGCCGCGGCGAGTCTTCAGCAACCGAATCACAACTGTCCCGAAAATAACCATCGCAGCAATCACCACCCACCAGTAATTCTGCATAAATCCTCCCGCGTTAACCACGAATTGGGTCGTCATCGGCAATTCCGCTTTCAATTCCTTGAATGTCGCTGCCAGTTGCGGCACAACCGTGGCCAGCATAAGCATTCCGATGCCCAGCATAACGACAACGATGACCGCCGGATAAACCATGGCGCCCTTAACTTTTGATTTCAGCGAATATTCCTTTTCCATCTGTGACACCGCGATGCCCAAAACGTGTTCCAACGTCCCGGTTTCTTCGCCCACCTTGACCATATTGCACAAAAAATTCGAAAAAATATCAGGATAATTGGCCAGAGAACTGGAAAATGATTCACCTTTGATCACATTTTCTTTGACCTGGTTAAGCGCCTTGCGAAAAGTCTGGTTGACGGATTGGTCAGCGAGGATCGCCACCGCGCGCGGCAATGATAGCCCCGCCGAGGCCATAACTTGCAAATTTTTGCAAAAGAATATCTTATCTTTCAACCCCACCCCCAGCGAAGGAAGCGTAAAATTTAATTTTGATTTTTTGATGCCGACGGGAGACGCGCGTATCAAAACAAAACCTTCCTGGCGGAGGCTGTGCGCCAGCTGGCTCTCATCTTCGGCATCACGGATTCCTTTCTGTTCTTTGCCGTCAATCGATTTTGATTGGAACTCGAATTGAACCATTTTTTTTACAAATACAATCTTCGCGAAGCTAAAAACCGTTCAAAAAAGCTTCGACTGCCATTACCAGCGCTTTTAACGGATCGTTTTGCCCGGTTGGCGATGCCAAGCCGGAAGGCGACAGCAAAGGAGATTCGGTTTTCTGAAACGATGTTGCTTGAATCATTTGCGATTGGCCGTCATTATGCGAAACCGGCGCGCCGATATCCGCGCGGCCAAATTCATTTGAAACCATACCCGCCAAATTGGAAACGCCTGCCGGATTCATAACCATGAAAAGCAACAACGCGCATATCGCGCCGGAAACGAGCGCGCCCAACCATCCTTGGTTTTGAATGTTTTTAACAGGCTCTTGTTTTGGGACCGGATAGATTTGGCCGCCCAGAGCCATAGTTTTCAATCTTTTAGAAACCGGCGGCAATGCCGTTTCCCTATCATCGCAAAAAACCGCGATAGTCGGCGGTATCGACGATGGCGCGGCTTCCAAATCATCTTGCTCCGAGGGCGGATCGATCGCCGGCTCCAAAACCTGGGAAATCTGGTCGGGCGCGACCACGAACGCGGCGGCATTGGTTTTCTTTTTCGCTTCCGCGGCTTGGCGCCACGCCTGGATGCGCCGATCATAGTCGTCAAGCCAGGCGGCCGTGGTCACCCATTTTTTCCCAAGCTTGATGGATTTCAATTTACCCTGGCGGGCGCGCAACCGCAAATAAGGTTCCGAATACGAACAGCGCTTGGCCGCGTCAAGCAACGAAATATAATTTTGGTTTTGTTTTTCCTCCACGATATAAAAATTATTTGTCTAGTGAATTTATTATAGCACAATTCTCCGCGCAAAAATCAATCTTCCGCTCTATCATCGAAACTGTAGTTTATTAAGCGCAACTCATAATTTTCAATTTCTAATTTCTAATTTTCAAATAATTTTTAATGATTCAATTGTAAAACAAACTTAATTTCCAATGCAATATAAATTAGAAATTGAAAATTAGAAATTATCCAGTATTTTCATTGCCCCGCTTCCGTGGATGTACCATTCTCTATCGGCACAACCGGCGCTTGGTAGTTTTGGTTGATGGTCACCGATGAACCGGCTCTTTGAACCAATTCTTTCAGTTGATCGCCAGTTAAACAAATATCATTATTGCCGCTGTCGGTAACACACATTTGTTTGGTAATGCTTTTCTTTGAAGTAATGAAATCCGAAGTGATAACGTCCGCCGCCACTTCCTTCAACGTCGCCACGCCGTCCTGCAATGCCATTCCCAGCGACCGCAATGCGGCTTGAATCATCGCGCCAAACCCGCCCGCATGGAAAACCGCCATATCGATCGTGCTGGTAGAATTGAGCAATCCAAAACCGTTTAACGTATATTTCAGTTCCTCGATCTGCGTTTGTTGCTCTTTGATGGCGTTGATCATTACGAATGTCAGGGCCGAGGAATTGAAATTATAGATATCGGTATCGGATTGGTCATCGGGATCAAGCTTGGCTTTGTAGGTGGAAACCGTGTAGGACGCGGCCTGCATCATATCCTGGGCGATGATGCCGATGCCTTTCAATCCGGCGGGCATACCGCCTTTGCCATTGTAGGTGTAATTCACCGGATTGATTTTGGCGAGAATGGACAAGCCGTCGGTAAAAGGAGTGATATCGGTTTTGAGACGCGCATCCGAAGCCACGGTCCAAGCATTGGTTCCGGGTTTGGCCGCGGAATCCGTGGAAAGCTGCAATTGGTAGGAGGGACTGACAATACCGATACCAACGTTGCCGGCATTTAAAATAACCATTCTGTCATTGCTCGTGCCAGTACCTATATGCACATTACCAACATATCCTCCACCTAAATATAAATCATTATCCGAGCTTATCGAAACCATATTTGCCGTATAACCATCCGATCGCAAACCTGTTAACCCGTAGGTATTACCTACCAATACATTGCCAGCACCAACATGAAGCCGCGCGGCGGGTGTAGTCCCGATGCCGACGTTGCCATCTTGATCTATCGTCATTCGCACTTCTGCACGATACCCCGTCGAATCCTGATGATTTGTCCTGAACTGAATCTGCCCCCACGAACCATACGTACCGGTAAGAAAATTTATTTCGGCCAAAGAAGCATTAACATTATCAACCGAATAGGAGTTTGCTATCAGACCGCCAACTTCAGTGTTAGCAACATTTTGGACAGTACTTCCCAGATGAATAAACGCCCCAGAGGTTCCATTTAGAAGGCTCAATTGGTGTCCTGGACTTGTCGTCCCGATGCCGACATTGCCGCTTTCTTTCATATACAATGAAACTACCCCCGTTGAATCACCAATATCCAAAATAGGTTTACCCGATTGACCACCAGCCCTTATTTTCAAACCTGTTTTACTGGCATCGTTATAAATATCCAAACTTGCGGCTGGTCCCGTCGTCCCGATCCCGACGTTGCCATCACTTTTGATAGTTAAGTATGGGCCCAAACCGGCACCCCAATTGCCGCCATAAAACCTAAGTGTTCCGTCGCCTTCGGAACCAAAGTGCCAATTATTAGTTGCTGTTGCTGATTGCCCTAACTGCACATAGGCGTAGCCGCTAGATTCGGATTGAGCAATACGCAATCCCGCACCAGTACCAGAAATAATATCCAATTTTGTCCCCGGTCCCGTCGTCCCGATACCGACGTTGCCGGAATTGTTAAGTGCCAATATTTTTGTAGAATCAAAACCGGTTATATCGCTGGTTGGAATCGACATATACACATGAGTAGTCGTTACTCCGGTACCAAAGGCTCCAAAAGCCCCTCCATCCTGCCCATTGGAACCGCTCGTATTTACAACACGAAACGCCCTCGCCCATGCTCCTATCGCGCCCTTTACACCGATATCTACGGTATTGTCATCCACTAGTAAATCCGTCAAACCTTGCGTAATCTGAAATATTCCATTCGGTGCCGTCGTCCCAATCCCCACATTGCCGGTAGTCCCGGCGCCGCTGGACGGCCCGACAAAGA
>JBAYLX010000080.1:0-4810 GCA_041663885.1 Minisyncoccota bacterium
CTGGCGGCATTTTATTTTTTGGTTTGGGTGGATCTTGATTTTATCAGCGTGCAGGCGGCGGCTTTTTTGCCGCCGGCTATTGCGGCCGCTACCGCTTTGTGGGCTATTCGGGGGATTTACGCGCTGCTGGCGGTTTTTTTCGCGGCGTTTTATTTGTTTTCGCTGAATTTTCCGGCAAAGAATGCTTTGGATGCGGGCCGCGCCCGCCGCGAAAAAATTCAAATTGCGGTTTGGACATTCTTTTTTGTGGCATCTTTTACTTCATTAATCGTCAAGGGCGCGGTTTTTGATCCGGATTTGCCGTTGGCGGTCAGTGTTGGCGCCGGGCCTTTGTTTTGGGTCTATGCCACGGCGGCGGCGCTGACACTGTCGTTTTCTTTCCTTGATTTGTCTCGTAACCGCCGCTTCGCGGACGCGCAAAACCGCCAAAAAGCTTTGTATGTTGTTTTGGCGGCGGGTGTTTTTGGAATATTCAACTTTATTTTTAATGTTGTCGGGCCGGTTTTCGGCGGCATTTTCAGATATGGCAACTTTTTTTCTTTGTTTGGCGATTACGCCATCGCGGTTATGCTGGGCGCGATCATTTACCAGATTTTACGCGATAAACTTTTTGGCATCAAGGTTATTTTGGTGGAAATATTTGTCGGTCTGATGGGGGCCAGCCTCGCCGTGATGCCGTTTTTTATGGATTTCTTGTGGCAGCAAGCAATGTTGATTGTGCTTTTTGTGATGTTTTGTATTTTTGGTTATCTCCTGATCAAGGGGACGATAAAAGAATACCAGGAAAAAGAAATACTTGAGCAAAAGGTTGCAAAAAGAACAAAAGAGCTTGAAGCGGCCAAATTGAATCTTGAAGAAGCTAATTCCACGCTGGAAATCCGCGTCCAAGCGCGCACTCGGGAGCTTAAGGAATTAAACCGCACTTTGGAACAAAAAGTTATTGCCCGCACCAATGACCTGGAAACCAAAATCAAAGATCTTGAAGCTTTCCAGCGTATTACCGTTAGCCGTGAACTAAAAATGATCGAACTAAAGCAAGAGATAGAGCGGTTGCAAAAGATGCGGACCAAGGCAGGCAATTAAAATTCGCAAACGAAAATGATTCAAAATAATAGCAGCGATAACAATAATCAGCCGCTGGCGAAACGTCTTGGCAACGAAGGTCGCATCAACGAACTTGCCGATTTAAAGGATCAGGTTGCGGCGCGCGACGCGGAATTGATTCGGATTAAAAGGGAACGCGATTTTGAAATCCAAGAGCTTAACGAAATTAAAGCTCAGCTTGAAGACGCAAAGAATGTTCTGGAAGTCAGGGTTAGCGCCAAGACCAAAGAGTTGCGCGATCTTACCGGAAATCTTGAAAAAGAAATCGAAGCGCGCACGCGCGAATTGCAGGAGAAGGTTAAAGAATCGGAACAATCCCGCGTGGCGCTGATGAATATGCTGGAAGATATGGAAGATTTGCGCCGCCGGGCCGAGGAGGAAAAAGAGAAAACCTTGGCGATTATCACGAATTTTGCCGACGGATTATTATTTTTTGATTCCAACGATGATCTTGCTCTTGCCAATCCGCAGATAGAAACCTGTTTTGCCGTGTCGAAAGAAGATATTTTGTCGGTTATCGGCAAAAAAATATCCGAATTGGAAAAAGTGGCCGGATTTAAACCGTTAGTGGAGCTGGTGGCCGGATCGTTGAAAAAAATTTCCCGCAAAGAGCTTTTTTTGAGCGAAAAATTAGTGCTTGAAGTCAGCTCTTTGGAGGTTTCCAGCCGCCATGGCAAGATCGGCACTTTGGTGACCATTCACGATATTACCCGGGAAAAAACCGTGGAAAGAATGAAAACCGAGTTTGTTTCAATTGCCGCCCATCAGCTGCGGACGCCCATATCGGCAATCAAATGGACGTTGAGAATGATCCTTGATGGCGATTTGGGGCCGATAAACGAAGAGCAGCGGGATTTCCTGGATAAAACTTATAAATCCAACGAAAGGATGATTAACCTTATTAATGATTTACTCAACGTTACCCGGATTGAAGAAGGGCGGCACTTGTATAATCTGATATTGGTCAATCTCGAAGATATCGTAAGCGCGCTTGTTGGAACGTATTCGGAATTGTTTAAGCAAAAAAGGCTTACACTTGAATTTGAAAAGCCCAAAAAGGCTTTGCCGCAAGTAAAAATAGATGTTGAGAAGATGCGGCTGGTGGTTTCCAATCTTATTGAAAATGCCATTAAATATACGCCGGCGGGCGGGAAGATTTCTGTGTCGGTTGGCGGCGATGATGCTAACATAAAGATTTCGGTGCGGGATACGGGGATGGGGATATTAAAGGACCAGGAACCGCGGATTTTTACTAAATATTTCCGCGGTTCAAACGCGATCCGGATGGAAACCGAAGGCACGGGTTTGGGCCTTTTTATCGCTAAGAATATCGTTGAAACCCACGGTGGCAAAATAGATTTTGTTTCACGGGAAGGCGAAGGAACGATATTCACTTTTTTGGTGCCCGTGGCAAAGAACTAGGATTCCTTTTCTTGCGGTATTGCTTGCCTTCTTGTACCTTTTAGGGGAAGAGGGTACAATATTACCAAGAAGGACTATGGAAAAAATATTATTAATCGAGGACGAAGAATTGATTATCAGGCTTCTTGGGAAAAAATTGGCCAGCATTGGTTATGAAGTAGCTTTGGCGATGGATGGCCAGGAAGGGCTTGAGAAAATGAGAAAAAACCGGCCCGATCTGATACTTCTTGATATCATCATGCCCAAAAAAGGCGGGTTTGAGGTAATGGAAGAGATGAAAAAGAATCCAGCGCTTTCCAAAATTCCGGTTATAATCATTTCCAACTCGGGTCAGCCGCTGGAATTGGATAGGGCCAAAAAATTCGGCGCGGCGGATTGGCTAGTCAAGACGGAGTTTGATCCGCAGGAAGTGGTGGAAAAAATAAAAAAACATATTGGCCGGTAATATTTTCGCAAACAACGAATATGCCAAAAAAAATTCTTATAGTTGAAGACGACAAGTTTCTGCGGGAATTGATTGTCAGGAAGCTGACGAATGAAAATTATGATGTCGTCGAGGCGGTTGATGGCGAGCAGGGGCTGCAAAAAACAAAGGAAGACAAGCCCGATCTTATTCTGCTGGATTTGATTCTGCCCGGAATCGACGGTTTTGAAGTTTTGGCGCAAAAAAAAGAGGATCCGTTCATCGCTTCAATCCCGGTTATTGTCTTGTCGAATCTTGGACAAAAAGAAGATGTTGACAAAGGTTTGAGCCTTGGGGCGACCGATTATTTGATCAAGGCCCATTTTACTCCCGGTGAAATTATTGAGAAAGTGCGCAATATTATTAAGTAATATTAACGCTTGGATATTTGGTTTGGCCTGGCGAAAAGCGAGGTTTTGAGTGTTGATTTTTGATTAATTTTCAATTTTCAATTTTCAATTTTCAATAAATAATCAATTGAAAAATTTTCAAACAAAAGCGGTTATACGGTATTTGTTTGGCCATTGAATCATTGAAAATTGGAGTTTAGCGAATGTTGATATTCCTTTATGGTCCGGATACGTTCCGTATCTCGAAAAAATTGGAGCAGATAATCGAAGAGTACAAAAAGCGCGCGAAAGGGCTTGATTTTTCGATGATTGATGCCCAGGTTGCCGGCGCGGTTGATTTTTTGAAGGAGTTGCGGCAGACTTCGCTTTTCCAGGAGAAAAAATTCATCGTGGTGAAAAACCCGATTTCAAACAAAGATTTTAAAGAGTCGCTGATTGACAATATGGAAATGATTGTTGGCTCGGGGCATAATCTTGTTTTTTGCCAGGAAGGCAAAGTTTTGAAAACTGACCGGCTGCTTTCCGCGTTTAAAAAAAACGCCCAAGTGCAGGAATTCATTCTTCTGGAAGGGGAGCAGCTTGCGGCGTGGATCGCCGCGCGATTTAAAAGTTTGGGCGGTTTGGTGGATATGGCGGTGGCGCGCGCGCTTGCCGTGCGAATCGGCAGCGATTTGTGGCGCGCCGAAAACGAAATCCAGAAAGCAGTCCATTATTTTTTGGGTCGCCAAATCAGCGTTGCTGATATCGAAGAGTCTGTTGCGCGGGCGGACGAAAGCAATATTTTTAAAACCATTGATGCGGTTGCCGCCCGGGACAAAAAAACCGCGATTCGTTTGGTCAGGGATCATATCGGGAAAGGCGACCATCCGCTCTATCTTTTGGCGATGATCGCGTCCCAATTCAGGAATCTTCTTTTGGTTAAATCAAACGGCCAGGCGGGAGCCGGACATTTGGGCATCCATCCTTATGTGTTCAGTAAAACCGTGCAGCAAGCGCGCCGGTTTAGCTTGGAAGATTTGCAAAATATTTATCGCAAGGTTTTTCAAACCGATTTGGACATCAAGACCGGCAAGATCAGCCCGGAGGCAGGGATTGATTTGCTGCTCGCGAGCATATAAAAATATATTTTAAAACCCCCGCCTTTGGCGGGGGTTTTAAAATGACAATTAAACTTTTTTATGCGGCGGTTTTGGCGAGAAGTTTGGCGATCCTTGATTTTTTCCGTGATGCGGTATTGGGTTTGATCAGGCCGATTTTGGCGGCTTTGTCCAAAGCTTTGTAAACCGCGGGCAAATTCTTTTTAGCTTCACCGCTTTTTTTTGCGGCGGCCAACGCGCGCGTCTCTTTCAAGATTGATTTTAGGGCTTGTTTTTTGGTTCTATTCTTCGCCTGGCGCTTGATGTTTTGGCGCAAGGCTTTTTTTGCGGATTTGATGATTGGCATTGTTTTTGTTTATTAAAAAAAGAAGTTA
>JBAYLX010000081.1:0-4771 GCA_041663885.1 Minisyncoccota bacterium
AATTGACGTAATGGAAGTTCAATATTCCGGTTTCCCGTCACCGAGAGTATCTAAAACCCGGATCAAATAGTTGATCCGGGTTTTCCTTTGGGTGCTTGAATGATAATTGTCGCGGCAAAATGGTGATGCGGGGAATACTATGGAAGGAATTTAATCAGTCGAAGAAGTCGCGGATCGGGCGTTTGTAGAAGTCGGCCAAAAGTTTTAGCTCGGCGGCAGCGATCGGCTGTTTGCCGGTTTCGATCTTGGAAACATAAGACTGGCTTTGCCCCAGATACACGGCAACGTCACCTTGGGTTTTTGGGGTTTCCAGGCGGACCATTTTTATCCGCTGCACGATATCCGCCACGATCTGCGGATACTCCCGATTTACCACATTCTTTTTCATAATTTTATCACTGATTTAGGCCTAATTTATTATTATTCGCAATTTTTCTTAAAATAATTATACCTCAAATATTCTATTTTAGAATATTTGAGGTAGAAGAATTATTATTTTTTTGATTCTTTGTTTTGGTAGTCATATATTCTATTTTAGAATATGTGACAGGTGCGTGACAGGGATTGAACAGGTGAAGGAGAGGCGGTGTGGGGTGGTTTGGGGATGGGTTTGGGAGAATGTGGGAATGGGAAGTTGAAATTCGGGTGGAAAGGGGGTAATTTGGAGGATAAGGACGTATTTTTTAACAATTTTAAGGCAAATTATAATTTTATTGTTAACCATTGACTAGTAGGTTAACATAACATATTCTTGATATATAATTACTAAAGATGGTTAAAAAACAGTATTCAACCAAGGAAATTGCCGCATTATTGGGCATTAGCCGGATCGCGGTTTTCAAAAAAATCAAATCAGGCGAGATTAAGGCGCACAAAGTTGGACGCAATTTTGTAATTGACGAGGAAAACGTTGCAAATATTATTAGCGCAACCCTGACCGAAAACAGAAAAAACGAGATTAAGCGCTCTGTCGACAAAACGGTCGCAGAATATGGCGAAGCTCTAAAATTGCTGGGAAAAGAATGAAAATCAAACAATTATCGGTTTTGGAAGTGGAACAGGTGGCGTATCAGCTCGCTAAAAATTTCATTGACTGGGATGAACCTATCCCTAATTTTGGAACTAGGTTTCCAAACGCATTGGAAAGTTGCTTATTAACGCCTTTCCAACAGTTCGGTAAAACAATTTTCTATAAAGGATTAGTAGAGAAAGCAGCCATATTGTTCTATCTTTTGATCAAAAATCATCCATTTAAGAATGGCAACAAAAGAATCGCAGTAGCGGCTTTATTATATTTCCTGTATAAAAACGGTAAATGGATTAAGGTTAATAATACCGAATTGTATAATTTTTCCAGATGGGTTGCCGAGAGTAATTCAAAACTGAAAGATGAAACCGTTTTAGCGATACAAAAATTCTTAAAATTGTATATCGTCACACTTAAGAACTAAGGGAAGTTGAAATTCGGGATAAAAGGGGGTAATTTGGAGGATTAAGGGAGGGCAATATACATGAAAATCAAAGACTTAGCCAAGGTGGATCGGCCGCGGGAAAAGTTGGAGAAAATGGAGCGGATAAGTTGACGAATCCGGAGCTTTTGGCAGTTTTGCTTGGGTCGGGGATCAAGGGATTAAATGTAGTGGAGTTATCAAAAAAGATCGTGCGGTTGATCGAAAGGACCGGAGCGGATAAAGTTAGCTTGGAAATTTTATTGAAAGAAAAGGGGTTGGGCAAAGCGAAAGCATTGCAGGTGATGGCGGCGCTGGAGCTAGGCAAACGGTTAAATTCGGAGAAAAAACCGGAAATTTTGACCCCCGAAGACGTATGGAAACTATGCGGCGATATTCGCAACTCAAAAAAGGAACATTTTGTGGCGTTTTATCTGGATACGCAAAATAAATTGATCGAGCGCCAAATAATTTCGATTGGCACGCTCAATGCCAGCCTGGTCCACCCGCGCGAAGTCTTTGAACCGGCCGTTGTTGGTCACGCGGCCAGCGTAATAATCGCTCATAACCATCCCAGCGGCGATTTGGAGCCGTCCGGGGAAGATACCGCGGTCACCAAACGCCTCGCCGCGGCAGGAAGTATTTTGGGAATTGAGATAATCGATCATATTATCGTTACCGCCCCCGGGTTTTCGAGTATGAAGGCAAAGAATTTGATTTGACACTATATTTGATGTACGTTATTCTGTACACATAACGCAAATCTATGGATCCCAAAACTACAATTTCAATCTCCGAGGCAAGAAAAAGAATCTTTGAGATCGCCCAAGAAATCCAAAAACCCGATAATTACTATACCCTAACCGAAAAAGGCCGGCCCAAGGCCGTTTTGATGTCGGCCGAGCAGTTTAGTTCAATAATGGAAACGATTGAGATACTGAGCGATCCCAAGATTTTGGAAAATATAAAAACCGCCGAGGAAGAATATAAAAAAGGCGAATGTATCGATTGGGAAGAATTAAAAAAGGAAATCGGCTTCATTTCCGGCAAAGAAGTTGCGGCGGTTTGCGAAAAACCCAAGAAAAAGTATCAGGCCACAAAAAAACAATCTTAAACTATGCCGAATAAATACAAGGTCATTGTACCTAATTCGGTAAGAAAGACGTTGGCGACCATTCCGTTGCCATGGAGAATGCGGATAATGGAAGCAATCGACCTGCTATCGGAAAATCCGTTCATGGGCGAAAAATTATGGGGTAAATTACTAGGCAAGCGAAAAATCAGAATCCACCCATATCGCATAATTTACGAAATCGACAAAATGAACCGGATAATCATAATTCTTGAAACCGGCCACCGCCAAGGAATTTATTAAACCAGCCCAACGAAGCCATCGGCTTCGTTTTTAGTTGGAGAAAAAATCAAAAATATTTAAAAATTAAACAAACCGTTGGCGGTTTTTAGCTGTACCAATAAGCCCCAAACTATTCTGTCGGCTGATTAAAGGGCAATATGCGATAAATACATCTTGTAAACTAAAAATTAACGCTCCCATACCGCACAACCTACCCCTAATTCGCACGAATTAGCCGACGGTTAACAGTTTAGAGAATAGCAATCATCGTGGGGTTTTATGAATTAGTTCGGGTGGGTTAATGAATTTTTAATGAGTTATTAACTATAAACGTGCCATAAAGGAACTCGGGTGCCAAAAATCATAGCGATAAATATGCGGCGCAAATTTGTATTTAATTAAGAGGGAGCTGTATTAGGTTGAAATCAACCCAAAAAAGGCGTAATTTAGATGATACGGCCAATTTTCCCCGAAACAAGACTATAATGTTGGAGATTTCGATATATTTAACCTAATTTGAAGCGAAGCACATCCGCCTGTGCTTTTTTAGTAATTTAAAAAAAATGGCAAAAGATAAGGAAGCAAAAGCCCGGATAAAGATAAATAAAATGCTCGAAGCAGCGGGATGGCGTTTTGAAGATGGCAAAAACGAAAAAGCCAACATTCAACTTGAACCCGGAATTAAATATTCTGAACTTGGCGACGATTTTGAAAATGAAGTTCGCGGATTTATAGACTTTCTCCTGCTCGATAAAGATGGACGAGCGCTGGTTGTTGTAGAAGCGAAACGCGAGTCGATTGACCCGCTGTCCGCCAAGGAACAAGCCCGCAATTATGCACGCAACGTGGGAGCTCGGTTTGTGATCCTTTCAAACGGCAATATCCACTATTTTTGGGATACAAAACATGGGAATCCCGACACAATTTCCCGGTTTCCGGGACAAGATTCTATTACTCAATACGAGAGTTACACGCCAAACCCGGAAGAGCTTGCGCAAACGTTTATTGACGCTAACTATATCGCTGAAACACAGTTACCAGGATTTGCAGCTGACCCTGCGTACCAAGACGAATCAAAGAAGGCAACCTTTTTAAAGAATAACAATCTTAAGCAGCTACGCCCCTATCAGGTGCAAGCCGTCAAAGCACTACAAGAATCAGCAAAACTAGGAAACAATCGTTTCTTATTTGAAATGGCCACTGGTACCGGGAAAACACTTGTATCGGCTGCTGTTATTAAATTATTTTTAAAGTCGGGCAATGCTCGTCGCGTGCTTTTTCTCGTTGACCGGCTTGAACTTGAAACGCAAGCACATAAAGCTTTTGTTCAATATTTAGGCAAAGACTTTACCTGTGTTATTCATAAAAAAAATCCCGATAGCTGGCAAAATGCCAGCGTTGTTGTTTCCACAATTCAAACATTTATGGCCGGTGATCGTTACAAAAAAGAATTTTCACCGACGGATTTTGAGCTTGTTATTTCCGATGAAGCCCACCGCTCAATCGGGGGGAACAGCCGGGCAGTTTTTGAGTATTTTGTTGGTTATAAGCTGGGATTAACTGCCACCCCCAAAAACTATATTAAAGGAATTGAGCTTGAAGGAGCAGACAACCAGAGGGAATACGAGCGGCGTTTATTGCTTGATACCTATAAAACTTTTGGATGCGAACCGGGAAATCCCACTTTTTCATATGATTTGGTTCAAGGATCCAAGGAGGGGTTTTTGATAATGCCCACACTCGTTGATGCGCGAACAGAAATCACCACCCAACTTCTTTCGGAAAAAGGGTATGCCATACATACAACAACCGAAGAAGGCGAAAATGTTGATCAAATATTCGATGAGCGCCACTATGAGCGCAAATTCTTCAACGAAGAAACAAATATTGCCATGTGCAAGGCATTTATTGATAACGGTATTTTTGACCCGGTAGCGCAAAAATACGGCGGTCAACTTTTTGGCAAATC
>JBAYLX010000082.1:0-4769 GCA_041663885.1 Minisyncoccota bacterium
AATAAGAATATCTTGCTTGGCAATTAGGCAACTATATATAGTATTGCTTTTTTGCCAAGCAAGCCAAAAATTATGACATAATATGTACATACCTGTCAAGATATATTATATTGAAATTGCTTAGAAGTGAACGCTTGAAATCGTCTTATTTTAATAATAAGATTTAACCAAGCACCAGAGTGCGTCACTTCTAAGCAACTTGACGGTTTCTCTCTGGTGCTTTTGGTTTTTAAAGCTTATGGACAGGACATCATTTCGGGAAGCAGTATTAGCCGATTATATTTTAAAGGCTGAAAACTGGGATCGAGAAAAATTATTGCAAGAAACGATTAGCCTTAAATGTTTGTTGCTGGAATCTCAAACTGATTCGGAAATAATCACGGAGATTAACGAAGAAAAGCTGAACCGATGGGAAAATCAGTAAAACTCCATACCATAACTTATAAACCAGGCGAACGCCGCGAGCAAACTCCGTGTATTAGGATCGCGAACAAGTTACTTAAGGAATACGGATTTGCGGTCGGCGACAAAGTTGAAGTAGTTTACCAAAAAAACAAATTAACAATCAATAAAACAGGAACTTCTTGACATTAAATGCCGCTTGTTGGAATCGGCAAGCGTCAGCGAAGCAACCATTGAATTAAATGATCAAAGATCCGAACAAAATTAAATATTTCATATATTGCCGCAAAAGTACCGAAGCCGAAGACTGCCAAATGGTTTCAATTGATTCACAGATCGATGAATGCCAGAAACTGGCGCAAGGTCTTGAAGTCGTCGGAACTTTTAGAGAATCGAAATCAGCAAAGAAGCCAGGCAGGGTCTTTTTTAATGAAATGGTAAGCAGGATAGAAAAAGGTGAAGCTAACGGCATTATCTCTTGGGAAATCAATCGTTTGGCCAGAAATGCGATGGACGGCGGAAAAATCCAATATTTATTGCACGAAGGAATTATCAAGCATATTAAGACTTTTAAAGGCAATTTTTATCCCGGCGACAACTCCATAGTCTTGGCGGTTGAAGTAGGAATGTCAACGGAATACAGCCGCAAACTTTCAACCGATGTTACCAGAGGATTAAGGCAAAAGGCGCAAAAAGGAGAACGACCCGGTCTTGCGCCTCTCGGATACAAAAATACATCGACCAATCAAAGAGGATTTGAAAAAATCGTAGTTGATGAAAACAATTTTGATCTGGTACGGCGTATGTTTGATTATGTCCTAACCGAAAAGGCGGTACCGATGGAAGTTTTAAGGATAGCAAACAACCAATGGGGGTTAAGGACGCGCAAAGGACAAAAGATATCGAAAAGCAATTTCTATCGGGTTTTGACCAATCCTTTTTATTACGGCAGATATGAATACCCAAAAGATAGCAACAATTGGTATAACGGAAATCAAAAGAAAATGATCACCGAGGAAGAATATGACCGCATCCAGTATATTCTTGGCAAAAAGGGTAAACCGCGCCCCAAGAGCCATATATTTGCCTACACCGGCCTTTTGAAGTGTGGAGAGTGCGGCGCGAGTATAACCTGTGAGGAAAAATGGAAAAAGCAAAAGAATGGCAACCTCCACCACTATATTTATTACCATTGCACCAAAAAAGCGCACCCTAACTGTACCCAAAAATCAGTCGAGGAAAAAGTTTTAGATAAGGAAATATTGAATTTCCTTTCAAAAATTGAAATTCCAGCGCAATTCCACGAATGGGCGATTGAAGAATTGCAAAATATGCACGCAATCGAGAAAAAAGACAGAAACGCAATACTTCAAAACCATCAAGTTCATTACGACAAGTGCGTAAAGAAGCTGGATACCCTTCTGGAGATGAGAATGGCTGGAGAGATTAATGCTAACCTATTCGCGGAAAAACAAGCCATTCTGGAGAAAGAAAAGGCGCAAGCAAAATCAATGCTGAACAATATCGATAAAAGGGTTGACGATTGGATCAAGACCGCGGAAAATACCTTAACATTTGCGGAAAAAGCAAAAATCGAATTTGCAAAAGGCAATCTGGAAAAAAGAAAGCAGATATTGACCGCTTTAGGTTCGAACCACCTCTTAAAAGAGAGAATCCTTCTTATTCAAACGGAAAAACCGTTACTTGTCCTTCAAGAAGCGGCTTTAGCGGTAAAAGCGATAAATAACAGGTTAGAACCTGCTAAAATGCCTCAAAATAAAGGTGATTTTCAAACAATTTACTCACAGAGTCCTAAATGGAGCGAGTGAAGGGAATCGGACCCTCGTCTCGACCTTGGGAAGGTCATGTACTGCCACTGTACGACACTCGCGGGATCGTCCCGCCGCTGCGGGACAATTTTCAATTTTCAAACTCCAATTTTCAAAAAATATTCAATGTTCCAATTAAAATTCAATCTTCTTTTTGTGCCGTATTTACTATTTTCTGGAATATCATTGTCAGTTCTTGCGCCTCCTGCCACAACTTCCTGATTTCTTCTTTATTTTCCGGAAAACAGACCGCAATCATTCTTAGCCAATGTTTAGTTTCTTGGCATTCTTTCTTGCAAATATAAATTTTATTCCTAAAATCTTTCTTTGAACTAGCACCATTCGCTTCCATGTAATTCGCGCCCACACTCGTCCCTGATCGTATAATTTGGCTGATTAATGGCTTTGAAATCGTATCAATCTTTATTGCTTTGCAAAAAATTATAACACTTTCACCAAATTTAGCGGTCCGTTCTTCCAAATCATAGTTTTTACCACCCGTTGAAACATTGCAATTTGAAACATTCATTGAAAATTGAAGTTTGAAAATTAAAAATTGTTCAAGGTTTGATATTTTTCAGCTTCTCCCACAGATCGGTCCACATGCTGTCAGCGGCTGCCCCATCTTGATTTGTAGCACTGGTTGACGCATCCTGCAAGACCGCGATCACCTCTTCGCCGGGTTTTTTATATCCTTGCGCGCGCATCTTTTCTTCCTGGAAATTCTCGCCCTGCGCGGCGTTCAAACCCGCCTTTAGCGTTTCGCGGCGCTCCTGCAGAATCTGTATCTGCTCCTGCAGCTTATTGATCTCATCGGCCATAACCTGCCGGTTTTTATAAATGCGCCAGTTGGAAACCGCCAAAAACGCGATCACGGCCAAAACCGCCAGCCCGGTTGCCGCCCAGACCAGCCGCGACTTCCACGAAATTTTTTTCCTTATCCGGGGTATTTTTATGGCCATAACATTAAACTAAAAGCTAAAAGCGCAAAGCGCAAAACAGGAATCGCGCTTGTTGCCTTGTTTTGCACTTTTCGCTTTGCGCTTTAAACTTCTCAGGCTTGACTCGAAACCAAAAATAGACGATAAATATATATTACACTAAAAATAATCGCATATGAAATCAAAAAAGCTCCTCCAAACTGTTTGGAAGGTTCTGATCATTTTTATAGCACTGAGCACCGTGCTTTCCCTGGGCGCCGGAGCGCTCTTTTAGAAAGTGATTTGGATCAAAAAACGCCGGATTTTTCCGGCGTTTTTTGATTTTTGAAATTTGACATTTGATATTTGAAATTTCTGGCTTTAGCCAGATTTAAACATATCCATGAACACTTTCGGCGGAATGTGCATTTGCCCGCGCGAAGCCAGCTTCTTTTTGCCTTCCTTCTGCTTCTTTAACAGCTTGTTTTTGCGAGTCACGTCCCCGCCATACAGCGGGGCGGTTACGTCGCGGCGCTGGGCGCCCAGCGTCTCGCGCGCGACCACCTTGCCGCCCAGCACCGCCTGGATGGGCAAGGCAAACATCTGCGTGGGCAGTTTGTCTTTCAATTTGGCGGTAATCTTGCGACCTTCGACGGACGCTTCATCTTCGGGAATAATCTTGGCGAACGCTTCCTCATTTTCGCCGTTGATCAAAATTTCCAGTTTGACCAGGTTTGCCGACCGGTAACCGGTGAGCTCGTAATTCATCGACGCGTACCCCTGGCTGACGCCTTTTAACGAATCATAAAAACCGCTAACGATTTTGCGCATCGGAATCTCATAGCTCAAAAGCAGTTTTTCATTGCCCACATAATCGGTGTTCAAATATATGCCTTTGTACTCCTTGGTCATATCCGAGATCGCCCCCAGATAATCAATGGGAGTGACGATCTCCAGCCTCACCCATGGTTCAAGCGTTTGCTTGATGCCGGAAGCATCCGGCCAATCGCTGGAAGTATAAATCGTTTGTTCATCGCCCTTATTATCGATAATTTTATAAACCACCGACGGCGAAGAAATTATCAGGTCCAGGTCAAACTCGCGGAAAAGCCGCTCGCAAACAATCTCGGCATGGAGCGTGCCCAAAAATCCGCAGCGGTAGCCGCGTCCCAAAAATTCTTTCATCTCCGGCTCGAAAACGAACGACGGATCACTCAATTTCAATTTCGTCAGCGCCACTTTCAAGTTATCAAAATCATCGGCATTCTCCGGATAAACCGAAGCAAAGATCATCGGCTTGGGCTCCGCGTATCCCGGCAAGGGTTGGACCAAAAAAGTTTTTGTTTTTTCGTTGTAAGCCGAGGCCAGCGTGATGGTTTCACCCACGCGCACTTTTTCCGGGTCTTTAACGCCAGTGGCGATATAGCCGATTTCGCCGCAAACCAAGCCCGCGGATTTTTCCATTTGGGGCAAGAAATAACCGGTCTCTTTCACAATCCCTTCAACTTTATTTTGTATCAGGCGCAATTTGTCATTAAACGCGACATGGCCGTCCATCATCCGCACATAAGCAATAACTCCCTGGTAAAGATCGTATTTGGAATCGAATACCAGCGCG
>JBAYLX010000083.1:0-4649 GCA_041663885.1 Minisyncoccota bacterium
AATGTTTTTGATACCAGATTGGCGGGCAAAGATACGGATTGGCCCGTGGAATAATTGGGGCGGTCGGAATTCATCTGGCGCAGGAGCTGGTCCACCCGGGATTTGGTGACAGTATCCACCACCACGGTATTGATATTGTTACTGACCGTATGAATGGTCTGTATCTCCCTAGTGGGATTAATGTTTTGGATGATCTGGGCGGGAGCGGCGGCTGGTGATTGGTTATTTGAGAGTCTATCCTCTTGCGTAGTCACAGAGGTTAAATTCTGGATCCCGGGATTTGTAATTTCAATTTTGGTTTGCGTTAATTCGGCGACAGGAGCTATTGTGTTTTCCGGGCAGCCAAAACCAAAGAAGCATTTGATGTCGTTAAACACCGAGGCCAGGCTGGCCGGGTTGAAGAACGCGGGCGCCACTTCGCGAGCCGCGATTTGCGCGCCATCGGCGAGCTGGCCGGGCAGCGCAAAAATATCGTCAATGATGCTGGCATTAACCGTCGGCGCGAAACCGAAAAACACCAAAAATGCCAGGGCAATTTTGGTCAGAAATTGTGGTTTTGAATTTGGTTGTTTGAATGCCATGTTCGCCGCGATCCAATTCTGTCTTTCCTTGAGTAAATTATACCGCAAACGCAATCGGTTCGCCACTGCGGGAATAGTGATTATTCGGTGATCACCCGCAACACTTCTTCAATGGAAGTTTTCCCTTCCACTGCCTTGATAAAGCCATCTTCAAACATCGTGATCATTCCTTCGCTCATTGCTTCTTCCTGCACTTTATCCGCCGTCGCGTTTTTTTCAATCAAATCCCTGATTTTGGGCGTCACTTCGAGCACTTCATGGATGCCGATTCTTCCCCGGTAACCGTCCGGATTTTCATTGGACGGTTTCGGGCGCCAAAACGGAATTGTTTTCCATGTCGCTTTGGCCGGGACGATCTCTTCTTCTTTCAAAACATCCAATATCCGGACAATGTCGCAATAATGCTTTAAATGCTCAATATCCGCCTCTTTCAAAAGATACTCTTCGCGCTGAGTCGCCAGGCAGCGGATCAAGCGCTGGGCAATAATTATATTTATCGTGGACGAGATAAGAAAGGCTTCGGCTTTCATATCAATCAGCCGCGGAATCGCGCCCGCCGCGGTATTGGTGTGCAACGTGCTCATCACCAAATGGCCGGTAAGCGCGGCATTTATCGCCAGCGATGCGGTTTCGTTGTCGCGGATTTCTCCCACCATGATTATATTCGGGTCTTGGCGCAAAAGAGTGCGCAAACCTGCCGCGAAAGTCAACCCGATTTTGGCATTGGCTTGGGTTTGGTTAATGCGCGGCATCTGGTATTCAATCGGATCTTCAATTGTCGAAATATTGACTCCGGGTTCGTTTAAGATATCCATCATTGAATAAAGCGTCGTGGTTTTCCCTGATCCGGTCGGCCCGGTCATCAAGACCATGCCCATTGTTTTTTGCAACGCCCTCTTGATTTTTTCCAATCCGGAACCGCGGAAACCAAGCTGCTCCAAAGGAAAAGCCTTGGTGCTTTCGGAAAGCAGCCTCATCACGATTTTTTCGCCGTAGAATACCGGCAGCGTGGACACGCGCAATGAAAATTTCCACTGGTCGCTTTCCACTTTGAAACGGCCGTCTTGGGGCAAGCGGCATTCGTCCAGTTTCAAATTGGAAAGGACTTTAATGCGCGCCACAATCCCGGCCGCCGATGTTTTCGGCAACGTCATAGCATCGCGCAAAATTCCGTCCACCCGGTAACGGACAATCACTTCTTTCTCTGTCGGTTCGATGTGGATATCCGATGCCCGCTCAAGAATTGCGTGCTTGATCAGCGTATCCACGATCCGGATCACCGGAAGGTCCTGGGCGACTTTTTTCAGATCGCTACCATCGCCGCGCACGGCCTTGCCGTCATCGTCTTCCACCATTTTTAACAAACCGTCCCTTTCTTTTTCGCCGTCCTTTCCCGGCTCGCCCACCAAATCGCCGACTTCCGCCATCAGCGTTTTCTGATATTGCATTATCGCGCTCTTCATCCCGGCCGCATTGGTTAAACGCGGCAAAACCGCCAGGCCGGTGGTTTTTTTAATGAATTCGATAATCCGCAGATCTTCCGGATCAAGCATCGCCACATCCAGCGTGTCGGCGGTTTTGCGAAACGCCACAATGTTGTTGGATCGCGCGATCGGCTCGGGGATCAGGTTTAAAATAGCGGCGGGAATGTTCTCCTTTTCCAAGTTGACAAACGGTATGCCCAAGATATACGCCTTCAATTTCATCAGCTGTTCGGCATCGATAAGTTTGCGCTCCAGCAAAATATCGTCAACTCGCTGTTTTTTCCGAGCGGCTTCTTTGGTGCATTCGTCAAATTGCTCAGCCGTAACTAATTCGGCATCAATAAGGAATGCTTTAAGTTGCTGCGGTTCAACTCGCATAGTCTGTATTTACAATGAGTTATTCCCAAGCGTCCTTTCGACGATTGCAAGAATATCCTTCAAGCTTTGGTCGCTTTTCACAAGATAAGTCGTCACCCCAAGTTCCAATATCTTGCCAACATCGCCCATCTCAGAAAGATTCGTCAGAACAATAACCGGAATTGATTTCGTTTCCGGCCCGCTTTTGAGATCTTTTAAAACTTCAAAGCCGTTTTTCTTGGGCAAAATAATATCCAAAAGGATCAAATCGGGTTTTTCGGCCTGCGCCGCGCGGACTCCGAGCTCGCCGTCCAGAGCCGAAACGACCGAATAGCCGTTCACCCCGAGAAACTCGCTCACCGCCTTTTGCATTACTGCTTCGTCTTCGATAAATAATATTTTTTTATTCATAATTTGGAATATAAAAAAACGGTAGCTTATTTTTGGATTTTTGGAATCTGTTTGGCCGCTGCCGGCAATTTAAACCAAAACATCGTCCCCTCGCCTTCGCGGCTGGTAAATCCCATTTTCCCGCCCGATCTTTCAATGATGTTTTTTGCAATATACAAACCAAGGCCGGATCCTCCGGTCTGGTACCGCCGCACATTCTCGGCGCGGAAAAATTTTTGGAAAATATATTTTTGATCATCCTTGGGAATGCCGATCCCGTTATCAACAACCTCGCAAAAAACATAGCCCTCCTTGCCATAAAGTTTCACCGCGACCTTACCCCGGTCTTTGCCATTCTCGGCAAATCCCATATAGCGGATCGCATTGTAAAGCAAGTTCTCCAACACTTGCAAAACTTGGAATGGATCGCTATAGACCTTCGGCAATCCCGCCGCGGGAACCATCTCGATTTTTATGTTTGACGATTTGGCGATCGGATCAAATTCCGAAATAAGATCGCGCACCACATTTTCCATCGCGAATTCCTCCTTCTTCAAGACAAATTTAGATGCTTCGATCCGCGACACCGTCAACAGCTCGCTGACCAGCTTCTGCATCCTCTCCAGATTTTCCTTGAGGATTTTGAAATATTCCGTCTGCTTGTCTTCGGTTTTTCCCAATATTCCCGACATCAATATCTCAACGATCCATTTTAAATTGGTCAAAGGCGATCTTATTTGATGGGATACGATGCTGACAAATTCGGTTTTCATCCGGCTCGTCTCGGCAAGCTGTTCAAAACTATGGATGATGATGAACAATAACGCCAGCAAAACCATGGTCAGTCCGATAACAATTAACGCCACCACTTCCGGGTCGCTATAGAACCGGGTACCGATAAAATAGGTCGCCAGCATTGCAACGATAATGGCATTGCCCATCATAAAGAAAAGGAATTGCGGACATTGCCTCAAAGGAACTCCGTATTTTTTGCACTGGCTGGTCATATCCAGACTGGCCGCTAAATTTTTAAAAAAATTATTCATTTGGAAAATTACATTAAAAAACGCAATCGCTTGATTTATTATAACGCGCCGTTGACGCAAAAACAATTACGCGATAGTATAGGAGCGGACGGCGGGCTTCGCCACGCCGAAGGTACGCGGTAGGTTTTGCGAAGATCGCCTTCGCTAAAGCTACGGCGTACCGAAGGCGGGGTGTGGTGCAACGGTAGCATGAGTCCTTTGGGAGGATTTGGTCTCGGTTCGAATCCGAGCACCCCGACAGAAAGAAAATCCGAATATTCGAAAATCGAAATTCGAAACAATTTTCAAATTTCTAAATTTTAAAAATTCGAAATTGTTTCGGGTTTTGGATTTTGAAAATTTGAGTCCCTCCTACGCGGTCTTAGCGGGCTTCGCCCGCCGTAGCCCGCTACGGCGGGCGAAGGCGGGCATAGTGTAGCAGCAGCACGAAACCCTTCCAAGGTTTCGGCACGGGTGCAAATCCCGTTGCCCGCTCCAAAGATTTCCCCCAAAAGGGCAGGCCTTGTGCCTGCCCTTTTGTTTGCAAATTGATTAACACAAAAGGGGCAGGCACAAGGCCTGCCCCTACGAACATATTCTTTTTTATTTCGCATATTCCGTAACTCTTGTTTCCCGGATCACATTAACTTTTATTTCTCCGGGATAGCGCAACTCCTCCTCAATGCGCTGAGCAATCTCCTTGGCCATTTTTTTAGCCCCCCAGTCGTCAACTTCCTTGGGCCGGACGAATACCCTTATCTCGCGGCCCGCTTGCAATGCCCAAGCTTTTTCAACTCCGGGGAACGATGTCG
>JBAYLX010000084.1:0-4475 GCA_041663885.1 Minisyncoccota bacterium
CAAGGCATCTTACCCGGTCAATCGTAATGCAATCCCTTTTTGAATGGGATTTTTACGGTAAAACTGGCGATCTGGCGGAAATTTTGCAACGTAATTTGGATGAATTCGGGCCCGGTTTGGAGGAAAAGGGGTTTGCGAGCGAACTCACGGCGGGAGTTATCGGAAAAATGGGAACCATTGATAAAATAATCGAAAAAGCGGCGCCCCAATGGCCGATCGACCAAATAAGCGTGGTTGACCGTAATATTTTGCGTCTGGGTTTGTTCGAATTGATTTTCGAGGATAAAAAGGCGGTTCCGCCCAAGGTTGCCATTAATGAGGCGATCGAATTGGCGAAAAATTTCGGCGGCGAAAGCTCGGGTAAATTCGTGAACGGCGTTTTGGGCACGATTTACAAAGAAATGCTGATATCGAACCCGAAATTGGCGGAAATGAACGATAAGAACCAATTTACCGGCGAGGAAAAGGTTGAAGTTGATAGCGACGGAAGTAAAGATGCTATTGTTTAAATTGAAAGTTAAAAAATCAAAATTGAAAATGACAGTGCAAAATTAAAAGTGTCTATTTTCCGACATTTTAAAATTTTTAATTGTCATTTTGATCTTTGATTTTTACATTTTCAACTTTTAAGGATGAAGGATTTTTGCGATTTGGAAAAAAAGCTGGGAATAATCTTTAAGAATAAAGACTTGTTAACGCAGGCGTTTATTCACCGCTCGTATCTGAACGAGAACTCCCAAGTGACGCTGGGCAATAATGAGCGTTTGGAATTTTTGGGGGACGCGGTGCTCGAGTTGGCCGCCACGGAATTTCTTTACGCGCGGTATCCGGGCGAATCCGAAGGGAAGCTGACCAGCTGGCGCGCGGCGCTGGTGAATACCAAAATGATTTCATTGGCAGCTTCAAAGCTTGAGTTTGGCGATTTTTTACTGCTCTCGCGGGGCGAATCTCGGGAAGAAGGGAAGTCGCGGCAATACATCCTGGCGAATACTTTCGAGGCGTTTATCGGTAGCCTTTATCTTGACCAGGGGTATGAAGCCTGCCGGGATTTCATCAAAACCAATCTGCTGGTTGAGCTGCCGGTAATTATCCAGCAGGAGCTTTATCGGGACGCGAAGTCGCGTTTCCAGGAAATCGCGCAGGAAAAAGTGAAAGTTACGCCGACTTACCGGGTTTTGGAAGAACAGGGACCGGATCACGCCAAATTCTTTCTTGTCGGGGTGTATCTTGGAGATCAAATGATCGCCAAGGGCGGCGGCTATTCCAAACAGGAAGCGGAAGAAGAAACCGCCAAACAAGCACTGAAAGCTAAGGGATGGATATGACGCGCTTCGCGCAATTTTTAATGATCAATTTTCAATTTCCAATGAATTTTCAATGTATCAATAATCCAAATGAATGCGCAATTTGTATTTTGTTTGGAATATTGGAATTTGGAACATTTATTGAAAATTGAAGTTTGAAAATTGAAAATTAATGTTTTTGGTTGCAAAAAGCGTAAAAGTATGTATAATATAAATCGTTGTAAATAAATCGTATAAATTATGTTGACCATAAGATTGCATCGCATTGGCAAAAAAAACCAGCCCACATTCAAAATCGTGGTGGTTGACAAGCGCATATCGGCCGCGGCCGGCAAATTCCGCGAAGAAATCGGTTCGATTGACCGGATTTCCAAGCAAACGAAATTAAACAAAGACCGTGTCGTATATTGGATTTCCAAGGGTGCCCAGCCGTCGCCGACGGTGAACAATATTTTAATCGCGGAAAAAATAATCGAAGGCAAGAAGGTCGCGGTTCATGCCCAGCCTAAAAAAGCCGAAGGAGCCGCCGCCGCTCCGGCAGCCGCCAAATCCGAACCGGCTAAATAGTGCTCAGGATTTTCCGCAGGATTGACACGATCGATTGGCATTAGTTATACTTTATACATAAGGTAGCGATAGGGCCCAATCAGGCCCGCGAAATGATTGTGTGAAAGGTCGAGCTACTAACTTTTTTTGAATGAATGAATATGGAGAAAAAAACAGTTGACCACGAATTTCTTGAATTTCTGATCAAATCATTGGTTGATCATCCCGATGACGTAATCGTCAACCGCACGGTTGACGAAATGGGCGTGCTTCTTACTTTGAAAGTAAACGCCGAGGACATGGGGCAGATCATCGGCCGCAGCGGCAGCACCGCGCGAGCCATCAGGAATCTGGTGCGCATTATCGGCCTCAAAAACCACGCGCGCGTCAATCTCAAGATCGAGGAGCCCGAAGGCGGGCGGCGCGTTCCGCATGTCGCGGAAAAGACCGAGGAGGGCGTCGAAGAAGTCGACGATTTGAAATTCTAGTTTGAGAACCAAAAGAAAACCCCGAGCCGAAAGCGAGGGGCTTTCTTTTTTACAGAATACAGAATAATTTTCAAACTCCAATTTTCAATTTTCAATGAATTTTCAATGTGCCAATGAACCAAACGAATGCGCGATTTGTATTTTGTTTGAACATTGCAATTTGAAACATTTATTGTCCCGCTTGGCGGGATCCCGCGTAGCGGGAAAAATTGAAGTTTGAAAATTGAAAATTAAATTTATGTTGGCTTTTGATTTTATAACTATTTTTCCCGATATTGTCAGGCCTTATTTTGAGGAGTCCTTGTTTAAGAAGGCAGTTGAAAAAAAACTTTTAAAAATAAGGACGCACAATTTACGGGATTTTGCGCTGGATAAGCATAATACGGTTGACGACAGCCCCTATGGCGGCGGGTTTGGCATGGTGATGAAGATTGATGTTTGGCACAAAGCAATCGCCAGTATTGTTAAAATGAAAGCGGTTGGCAAGAAGTTAAGGCCGGTAAAAAATCCGCCAACCGGCGGAGTGGCAATAATTATGCTTACGCCGCGCGGGAAGCAATTCAACCAGAAAATGGCGCAAAAGCTGGCCAGGATGAAGCAGATTGTATTTATTTGCGGCCGCTACGAGGGTGTGGATGAGCGCGTGGCCAAAAATATCGCCACAATGGAAGTTAGTATTGGCGATTACGATTTGATGGGCGGAGAACTGCCGGCAATGGTCATTGCCGAAACCGTGGCGCGGCTGGTCCCGGGCGTAATCGGCAAGCCGGAATTTTTGAAAGACCGAAACAGCAAGCAAGGTTTTTTCGAAAGCGCGCAATACACCCGGCCCGAAATTTACAGTCCCAAAAAGGGAATCAACTGGAAAGTTCCCAAAGAGCTGATGTGTGGCGATCCCAAAATCATCGCCGCCTGGCGGCAAAAACACGGGAAAACGATAATTTGATTTTAACCTTGTTTTTTTATCGAAAAACGCTATACTGTATTCGTGTTGAAAAAGCGGGTTAGAACGCTTGTAATTAGTGTGTGTAGTTTGGGGAGGCAAATTTTGTAGTTTGTGTGTGTAATTGGTAGTTTGGGGCAAGCGAATTTTCGCTTTTTGCCAATATCAAATTTTAACCTTTTTTCTAATTACTAAATACTAATTACTAATTACGGCGAATTGTAGCGCAGCGAAAATTCGCTTGCGGGTTGGTACCAAAGCAGTCAAATGGACCGCGCTGTAAACGCGGTGGCTTACGCCTTCAGGGGTGCAAATCCCTTCCAGCCCACATAAAAAGTGTAAAGTTGAAAAATCAAAATTAAAAATGACAGTGTAAAGTTTAAAATTAAGAATTTCAAAATTTTACATTTTGCATTGTCATTTTAATCTTTGATATTTACATTTTTAATTTGGAATGCCCGGGTAGCTCAGAGGCAGAGCAACTCCATGGTAAGGAGTAGGTCGGTGGTCCGACTCCACTCTCGGGCTCATAGAAGTGTAAAGTTGAAAAATCAAAATTTAAAATGACAGTGTAAAGTTTAAAATTAAGAATTTCAAAATTTTACATTTTGCATTGTCATTTTAATCTTTGATATTTACATTTTTAATTTGAAATATGGCATCAAAAAAGAAGCCTTTCGTGAAGCTGCAATGCGCGGCTTGCAAAAAGATCAACTATTTCGCCCACAAATCAAAAACGATGGAGGGAAAACTGGAATTGTCCAAATTTTGCAAAACCGAGCGCAAGCACACGAAACACAAGGAAACCAAAAAATAAATATCCAATTCCAAATTTCAAATGTCAAAATATATGTTCAAATTTGTCATTTTTAAATTTTGGAATTTATTGGAAATTGGATATTTGAAATTGGAAATTTTGAAAAATGATGAACTTGGCTGACCAAGTAAGTTTGTTATACTAAAAAAGTCATTGTTACCGCGTGGTAGCAATGGGGGCGTGGTGAAGTGGTATCATAAAGATCTCCAAAATCTTTGTCTCTGGTTCGAATCCAGGCGCCCCCGCCTTCGGTACGCCGTAGCTTTAGCGAAGGCGACCTTCGGTCTATCTCGCTAAAACTACGGCGTACCTACGGCGTGGCAAAGCCCGCAAATAGGAGTTATTTATATAGTTATCGCCGTAGCTTTAGCGAAGGC
>JBAYLX010000085.1:0-4447 GCA_041663885.1 Minisyncoccota bacterium
TGATCGCCGCGTTGGAACAAGTGACCCCGGAAGGATAAGTTGAAGTTACCTGACGATACTGATGGCTGGTGGAATCGCAATCGCCCCAGGAGCTGTAAGTGTAGGTGCAAGAAGTTGTCGCGAGAATATTACCGCCCGCTACAAACATTACAGCCGCAAGAATAGATAAAACCATTCCAAAATACGAAAAGTGCAAGATTGATTTCATTTCCATACCAAATCTTTTGCTATTGATTTGTTTTTTAAAAAAATAATTTATCGACAATTTTAATATATTATTTTACCATAACCAAGTTTTAAAAAACAATCTGCCAAAATCCAAGGTTGACAGGTGAACAATCGTTCACCTATAATGACAGTATATTCCGCAAAAAACATGGAAATCGAAAAAATCAAAAACAAAATCGCTTCATTCTATGAAAAACACCGCCGCCTGCCCGCCTATTCCGAAATCATGGAACTAACCGGATTAAAATCGAAAAATTCGGTATTCAGGTTGGTCAAAAAACTCATTCACGCCGGATTCATGGAAAAAGACCGCGCCGGAAAACTGATCCCGGATAAAATCTACGGCCAGATAAAAATTTTGGGGCAAGTGCAAGCCGGATTTCCCTCGCCCGCCGAAGAAGAACTGGTAGACACGATTTCTTTGGACGAATACCTCATCAAAAACCGCGAAGCCACGTTCATGCTCAAAGTTTCCGGCGATTCAATGGTCGATGCCGGGATAATGGAAGGCGATATGGTCCTCGCCGACCGCTCCGCAACCCCCCGCGCCGGCGACATCGTGATCGCCGAAATCGATTCCGAATGGACCATGAAATACCTGCGCAAAACCGGCGGCCAAATGTGGCTCCAGGCCGCCAATAAAAAATATAAACCAATCTACCCGGAGCAAGAATTAAAAATCGCCGCAGTGGTGAAAGCAGTTATCAGAAAATACTAGAAATAATTTTCAATTTTCAATTTTCAATTTCTAATTTTCAATGAATTTTCAATGTTTCAATGACCAAACGAAAAACCGCGTATTTGTTTGAAAATTGATTATTGTCACCGCCTTTGGCGAGATCCCGCTATGGCGGGAAAAATTTATTGGAAATTGAAAATTGAAAATTGGTCATTAAGCAATGCTATGCCTTTGGCTCTTGAACCATTAAACCTCTCTGATTTCCCACGCGCGATTTTGCATATCGATGGCGATTGTTTTTTTGCTTCCTGTGAGATTGCGCTCAATCCCAAACTGCGCGGTTTGCCCGTGGTCACCGGCAAAGAGCGCGGCATTGCTTCATCGATGAGCTACGAGGCCAAAGCTATGGGTGTCAAACGCGCGATGAGTTTGGCCGTGATCAAAAAAATCTGCCCCAACGTCATCATCCTGCCTTCGGACTACGAAACCTATTCGCTGTTTTCGGTGCGGATGTTTGATATCGTACGGCGCTACACGCCGCAAGTGGAAGAATACAGCATTGATGAATGTTTTGCCGATCTGACCGGACTCCAACGGCCGCTTAATATGCCCTATGAAAAAATGGCCGAACTCATAAAGCACGATTTGGATACCGAACTGGGAATGACTTTCTCCTTGGGCTTGGCGCCCACCAAAGTTTTGGCCAAAGTCGGTTCCAAATGGAAAAAACCTTCCGGGCTGACCATCATCCCCGGCAATGATGCTCATATTTTTTTGGCCAAATTACCCTTGGAAAAAATCTGGGGCATCGGAGAAGCCACCTCGGAATATCTTTTCAAATTCGGGCTGAAAACCGCGCTGGACTTTGCCAAAAAAGATATTGCTTGGATCAAGGGCCACTTAACCAAGCCTCACTTTGAAATTTGGCAGGAGTTGCGCGGCATCAGCGTTTACCCGGTCAGCACCCAAGCCAAAGACGATTATAAATCCATCAGCAAAACCAAAACCTTCACGCCGCCATCAAGCGACAAAAAATTCATTTTTTCCCAACTTTCCAAAAACATCGAAAACGCCTGCATCAAAGCGCGGCGTTATGATCTGGCGGCGAAAAAATTCTATTTCTTTTTGAAAACCCAGGATTTCAAATATTGCGGCAGTGAAATCGAAACCAACACGCCCGTAAATTCGCCCACGGAAATTTTGGGTTTGGCGCGCCAAAATTTTGAAAAAGTCTACCGCCCCGGAACCCTCTACCGCGCCACCGGCATCACCCTGGTTAATCTGGAAACGAAAACCGACCGCCAAATGGACTTGTTCGGCAAATCCGCCAAAGCTGAAAAATTTTCCAAAATTTTTGAAAGCGTGGACAAGCTGGAAGAAAAATTCGGCAAGCACACGGTATTCCTCGGTTCCAGTTTCCAAGCGATCTCGTGTTCCAAGCCATCCCGCGGCCGCAATTGTTTAACAACCCGCAATACCGATAATTTTAAAGGCGAAACCAAGCGCCAGCGAATCGGAATCCCCCTCCTGCGCCAAGTAAATTAACATTTTTCGCAATTGGATATCAAAAAACCGCCAGCGCATTACGGCAAAAGCGGAATTTTATCTTTGTCTTTTGCTAATTTTTTTTCAGCGCAATTCTCATCTGCCCTTCCAAAACCTGAACTCGATCTAATACCGCGTCCAATTCCGTCCGATACGCAATATTATTCAACCTCATTTCAATTCTCTCCTGACCCTGTTTGAGTATAACCATATCTTGCTTCATCGAGCCCATATCTTGTCTTAATTCATCAATTCGTTCTCCCATATCGATGAAACCGCGGCCTACCATTTCCGCAAGTTTATCAATGGTAATTTTATTATTTTCCGCCATATAAACTGATTATGCAATAATTATACAAAACCTCAATAATCATGACAATGGCTCAAAAAAATGATCTTTAATTGTCCAACCGGGAGTGGCGGCAACTTCGACCCAGGTTTCATTTCCGGTCGCGTAATGGATTTCACCCGTATTAACCGTCAGCTCGTCGCCCGCGCGCAATTCATACGGCTTATTATTTTTAAAAACCGTCAGCTCGCCTTTCAAAACTTTATAAGTTTCAACTGTTTTTTTATGATAATGCTCCAACGACCGATCGATCACCGCCACGGCCACGCCACCACCACCCGGATTTTTTGCCGGATTCGTTTCACGGACAATCTCGCCTTTATTTTCCAAAATTTTCTTACCCGGATATTTCCCCTCCAATTCTTTAATGACTTTTTCTTTGTCCATATCTTATTTTTCTTCCAATACCCGGTGCATCAAAATGCCGCAAACGTAAAAATTCAATTTTTCCAGGCCAGTCGCAAGATCGCGCTGGCACATTTCATCAAGCCCGCAGCTGTCGATGATGCCTTTCGTTTCCGCGTCGGAAAGCGTTTCCAGATCAGCCAGCGGCATATTTTTCAACTGCCGCAATGTATCGGCAATCTTTCCGGCCATTATCGCCAGCGCCAAATCCCGCCGCAGTTTTGAAACAGTTTGTTTGTCCATATTTTTGTGATTATTTTTTACCGAACAGCCGGTCCAGCGGACTTTTCTCCTGGGCATGGGTGGCCACTGCTTTAACAAGGCCCAGCAATATGCCCACCCCGGTCAAAATATAGAATGCGGTGAATAGTTTTCCGATATCGGTTTTCGGAACCAAATCGCCATAGCCCACGGTTGTCAGCGTCGTTACGGAAAAATAAAATGAATCGACATACCGCCATCCTTCCGCGTGATGGTAGAAAATCGTTCCGGCCAAAAGCACGCCCGCGGCGATCACTGCCAATTCAAGGAATTGCGGATCGGTGAGCGTACCCCAAACCGCTTTAAAAAAATTATGGAATAAAATTATGGTTCTTTTCATATATGTTATGCGGTTCAATTAGATTTTAACACATCCAAGCACAACAAAAAAACAGCCCCTCGATCCGCAGATTGCGGACTCGGAGCTGTTTTTTGTTCTCGCGATATTAGTCAATGAATGTCAGCGCTTTACCGAAAGCAGTGCCGCGGCCCGTGCGGCCGATGCGGTGGATGTAATCTTCGTAAGTTTGCGGCAAATCAAAATTGATCACGTGCGAAACATTGGCGATATCCAATCCGCGCGCCGCCACATCAGTGGCAACCAATATTTGAACCTGGTCTTTCTTGAACATATCCAAAGCTTTCACGCGGCGCGAATAATTTTTGTCGCCGTGAATCGATTCCGCCTTAAAGCCGTTTTTCGCCAGCATTTTGGAAAGATTTTCCACGCCATGCTTGGTGCGCCCGAAAATCAGCACCTTGCTGTATTCTTTCTGCACCAGCATTTCGCGCAAAACATCAGTCTTGTTGCGGCCGGCGACTTTCACCACATCCTGTTCCACGTGCTTTGACGTATCGCGGGTTTTAATGGAAATTGTCACCGGATTTTTCAAAAATTCACCGATCAACCGCTCAATCTCGCGCGACAAAGTCGCGGAAAAAAACAGCGTTTGCCGGTTTTGCGGCATGCCCCCCATCAA
>JBAYLX010000086.1:0-4415 GCA_041663885.1 Minisyncoccota bacterium
ACTCCCTGAGGTCTTGCCTCAGGGTTACAGATTTCGAGGATTCCAAAGGGGTGCCCCCTTTGGTCGATCTGCAGGGTCAACGCCCTGCAGTATCGAAATTCATTTGGAAAATATAATTTTTACTTGGCCTGCAAAAAATTCCGCGAAAGCGGAATTTTGCTTTAATAGCGGGCTTGAAATGTGGTTATATTTGACAAAAAATGAAACATACTCTATAATAATTTAATATTGCTAAAAGGCGAAAAAATGTTTGCGAACGGCTTATCGGCTGGGGAAAAGGAAGCTTTTCGCGATCGATTATGGGAAAAGCGGTTCTTTTAGCCACAACCGCGGTGGGCGCGGCTCTATGAATGCGGACTTAAAATATGTTAAACATTAATTATCAACAGATCGTCGGTGAATTGCTGGCCCAGCTTCCTTCAAAACAGCGCGAGGTTATCGAGCGCCGTTTTGGTTTGAAGGCAGGGGCGGGCGGCCTTCGGGAAACTTTGGAGGCGATTGGCAAAAGCCATAAAATTTGCCGCGAGCGCGTGCGCCAGATTGAAAAAGTAAGCATGGCGAAAATGAAGAAAAAAGCGCCGATTTACAAGGAAGTTTCAAAAGCGTTTGCTAAATATCTGAAAAATTTTGGCGGCGTGATGGAAGAGGCCGCGCTCTTAAAAGAGGCTGGCGGCGCTGATTTTAAGGCGCATGCTTATTTTCTTTTGACGCTTTCGGGCGATTTTGTCCGCGTGGGCGAAAATGATGACTATAATTGTTTTTGGGCGCTGGACTCCGCATCGGCGGAAGCGGCCAAAAATTTTATTGCGGCGGCTCAGGCCAAACTTAAGGAAACGGGAGAACTTTCACCGGCTCGCGAACTGGCCGCGCTTTCGGGTTTGAAAAAGGCGGTAGCGGAATCATACTTGGGAATTTCCAAAACAATACAAAAAAATACGGATGGAATCTATGGTTTGCGCGAATGGCCCGAAGTCAGCCCCAAAGGCATTAAAGATAAAATCTATCTGCTTTTCAAAAAAACCCGCAAGCCGTTGCATTTCACGGATGTGGCGCAAAAGATCAGCGGGAGCCTGGTGCAAACGGTTCACAACGAACTCATCCGCGACAAGCGGTTTGTTTTGATCGGCCGCGGCATTTACGCTTTGAAGGAATGGGGCTACGTTGAGGGCGACGTCAAAGACGTGATCTTGAATATTTTTTCCAACGAAAACCGGCCTTTGACCAAGTCGGAGATTCTTGAACGCGTGATGAAACAGCGGCGCATCAAGGAAAATACCGTGCTGATGAACTTGAGCAACAAGAAATATTTTTCGCGCGACACCGACGGCAAATATTGGCACTCCGGAGTCCGGGAAGCGTAATCTTTTAATTTTCGTTTGAGTTTTAATCATCTCGGGTTATAATAAAAACGCATAGCGTTTCTTTTTGGTTTAATTTAAAGTTGAAAAATCAAAATGGAAAATGACAATGTAAAATTGCAAAATGTTTATATTCCGACATTTTAATATTTTGATTTGTCATTTTGATATTTGATTTTTACATTTTCAATTATCTATCGTGTTTGAAGATTTTTGGCAATTTATCGATTTGGCGTGGAGGATAGTTTTGTATTGGTGGTGGATGCCGCTGTTTTTCGTGTTGATGAAAAAATTCGATGATTACTGGAAATGGTGGCGCACGGAAATGTGGTTTGGCACGGTATGGAAACCGGTTCTTTTGGAAATCAGGATTCCCAAAATACTTCCCAAACCGATCAAGGCAATGGAAGCGATGCTGGTGGCGCTGCACGGCGCGATTTTTAATGATCCGGACTGGTGGGAAAAATATGCTTCGGGCGAGCCCCAAACCAGCTTTAAATTCGAGATCGCGTCCATCGACGGGAAAATCCATTTTTACATCCGCTGCCACGCGGATTACCGCGAAGCGGTGGAGGCGGCGGTTTATTCTCAATTCGCCGAGGCTGAAATCGAGGCCGTGCCGGACTATACCAAGCAGATACCGTTGGATATCCCCAATAAGGATTGGAATCTTTTCGGTTGGGATTATTATTTGGGGGAAAACACATGTTTTCCGATCCCGACTTATGAGCAATATGTTGAGCAAGGGGTTGAAGAAGAGGAGATTATTGATCCGATTACCTCGCTGATGGAGGGTTTGGCAAAATTAAAGCCCGGGGAGCAAATTTGGATCCAAATCCACGCCAGTCCAAGGTATAGTTGGTTCGGCGAAGGCAAAGAGTTTGTGGAAAAGGGCAAACATCTTCGCGACGTTCTTTCCAAGCGGATCGATGAAAAAAAAGCGGCGCTGAAGCCGTTATGGCAGGAATTGCTTGATTTTGTTGTTGAGGGCGCTAAAGAAGAGGAGGTTAAAAAGGATGAACTTTTTCCGGCGGAAATGCGCTTGACCACGGGCGAAAAAGAAAGGATCGAGGCGGTGGAGAAAAAAATGAGCAAACCGATTTTCGCTTGCTATATCCGTAATATTTATTTGGGCAGAAAGGACGCGTATTATCAGCCGAATTTCCGGCTTTTGTACAATTATTTCAATCATTTTGTCAATCCGGAGCTTAATTCTCTTTTGGTTTGGACGAAAACGCTGACGCGGGTCAAACTTTCCCCATTTCCCTTTATTAACGCGTTGGCCGACCGCCGCGCTTATATCAAAAAACGCCGCATGTTGCGGGTGTATCGCGACCGGCTCAATTACAACAGTCCGTGGGGCGACTTGGGGTCGGCGATGCGGTTGAATGTGGAAGAATTGGCGACGCTTTTCCACTTTCCTTCGCAGATCGTGGCTCCCACTCCCGGTATCCAGCGCACCGAAGCCAAAGAAACCGTGGCGCCAAGCAATCTGCCCATATAGGCCGCGCAGTAATACAAAAACTTATAATTCTCTCGTTTTCAGCGAGAGAATTTTGTTTTTAGGTTTTAAAATTTTCAATTTTCAATGACCAATTTTCAATAAATGTTCAATGTTGCAATTTTCAAACGAATGCGCGGTGTTTTGTTTGGTCATTGATAATTGAAACATTTATTGGAAATTGAAAATTGGTCATTGAAAATTTGATTTTCGGATGCGGTTGGTTAATTTTACCAAAAAGGGTATTATATAAAAATAAGACAAAGCGGTAATCCTGTTTTCGTTATGGTTCAAAAAGAAAAAATTATTTATATCGGAGAAGTTTCCTGGCGCCACCAAAACACTAAATTCGGCATTAAAATCGATGACCGCCGGAGGCATATGTATTTGGTGGGGAAAACCGGCATGGGCAAGTCGAATTTGCTGGAGAATATGGCTATCCAGGATATCCAGATGGGACAAGGGATCGCGTTTATCGACCCTCACGGCGAAGCCGCGGAGAAGCTCTTGGATTACGTGCCTTCAAACCGGGTGAACGATGTGATTTATTTCAATCCGAGCGATGTCAATTATCCGATGGCGTTCAATGTGATGGAAATCACCAATCCTGAGCAGCGCAACCTAATTGCTTCCGGGTTGATGGCGGTTTTCAAGAAAATTTGGCCCGATGTCTGGTCGGCCAGGATGGAATATATTTTAAGCAACACCATTTTGGCGCTATTGGAGTATCCGAATTCGACTTTATTGGCGATCAATCGGATGTTTTCCGATACCGAGTTTCGCAACAAAGTGGTGGCTAACGTTTCCGATCCGGTCATTAAATCTTTTTGGGTTAATGAATACGCGGGTTACGACCAAAAATACGCGGCGGAGGCGACAGCCGCGATCCAAAACAAGATCGGGCAGTTTATCGCCAATCCGCTCATGCGCAATATCCTTGGCCAGATAAAATCCAGCATTGATATCCGGCAGGTGATGGATGAAAAAAAGATTTTAATCGTTAATATTTCCAAGGGCATGGTGGGCGAAGACAGTTCCCGGTTGTTTGGCGCGATGCTGATTACTAAGCTCCAGCTGGCGGCAATGTCGCGCCAGAATGTTGCCGAATCCGAGCGCGCCGATTTTTATTGCTACGTTGATGAATTCCAGAATTTCGCCACCGATTCTTTTGCCAACATCCTGTCGGAGGCGCGCAAATACCGTTTGTGCCTGATTTTGGCCAACCAGTATCTGGGGCAGCTGGAAGAGATGGGCGCGGGCGGCAAAAGCTCCAAAGTAAAAGATGCGGTTTTCGGCAATGTGGGTACGATCATTGTTTTCCGCGTTGGCGCGGAAGACGCGGAATTCCTGGAGCCGGAATTCGCTCCCAGTATTTTGATCGAAGATTTCGTCAATTTGGGGAAATACCATGTTTATTTAAAGCTGATGATCGATGGAATCACTAGTGCGCCGTTTTCGGCGCACACTTTGCCTCCGATAGAAAAACTTGAAGATTCGCAAAGGGAGAAAATCATCCGCGTATCGCGCGAGCGCTACAGCGTGACGCGCGATGTTAT
>JBAYLX010000087.1:0-4333 GCA_041663885.1 Minisyncoccota bacterium
TATCCAGCTCATCGAAGAAAACGCTTTTGATGCAATTTTTATGTTTATAGAATTGAATCTTTACTTGACAAAATTAATATTTCGTTTATAATTAGAAATGCTGCAAAATCAAGAACATGTCTAGAAACCATAAAACAATATTAAGCAATAGAATTTCCCGCAATGAATGCTTTAAAAAAGACGGGAATTTTCAGTATTGTATAATTTATAGGCCCGATATATCAGCGGGAAAAATATTGTGTTTTTTTCAAAAAAATTACGAATTAAATTTAATTTCAAGAACAGTTAAAAGAGATTTAAAAAATCTCTTTTTTGTTATTTAGCATTGGACAAAGACAGAAATTAGAAGTTTTAAGTGATGAAGCGGAGAATACAGGTTGGCGCCCTTATTTTGGCGCGGAATTGGCCGCACTAAAATAAGGGCGCCAACGGAAAGCCCTTTGAAAACGAAATATGAGGTGAATAAATGGATGTTAAAAACGATAAGCATGCGGATGCGAGAGGGGAGTCAAATCTCTTAAATATTTATTGTAACCACTGCGGTAAGTGGTTAATGCTTTATCAAAAGGATGGTCTCGGCGAGCTGTTCAGGCTCTATCTTGATCGGATACATGCGCCGGAAACATTGGATGCAATGAAATGCGCGGAAGATGGAATGTTTCGTTGCAAATCCTGCGGAAAAGCAATCGGCATAATGGCGGATTATGTTCCCGAAGATCGTATGGCAATTGTGCTTTTCTCTAAAGCAATAATTGAGAGGTTGAGCGATGGTGCATTGCCGGCACCAGATATATTGAAAAAAAGGGAAATGATTATACCCGGTGTAGATCTCGATGATATCGCTAGGAGAAACAATTCCGAACCCGAAAAAGTGAAGAAGTTAATCGCTATGGCTAAGAAATCCATGATTTCAACCAGCAAATCCTTTATTGTTAAGGAGTATGGGCTGGATCATGCGCTAAAGGTGGTAAGGAATGGTGTTGGGCGCATTATTACGCCCGCTGGCAGATTTTGGCTATTTGATTTTTCGCTAAACGACGAATGGCAAAAGTATTACGTTGTTTATTATGGAAAATTAGATGCCGACTTTATGCCTGATATTGGGGATAGAATTGCGCTGCGTATTGATTCTGGTTGCGAGAGCGGCCAGAAATTCGGAGATTTGACATGCGACTGCCGCGACCAACTCTTGCGCGCGATGAAGCTTGTCGCACAGATTGGTTATGGGTTGGTTATCAATATTCCACATCAAGACGGTCGTGGTATGGGTATGCCCTTTAAGCTTGCAACTTTGACCTTGCAAGATGAGCTTGGGCTGAACACTGTCGAGGCCGCATCCGTACTGACAGATGCGGGTGAAATTGACAGGCGATCATACGCGGGCGTAGTCGGTATACTGAATTTCTTGGGAATAAGTAATCATAAGAAGCTAAGATTGATAACCAATAACCCGTGCAAAAATGATATTTTTGCGGAGAATGGTTACTATTTGAGCGAAAAGATACCCATTGTAATTCCGCCTACTGACCATACGCGGCACCATTTGGCGGCAAAGGGCCGATTTTTAGGCCACAGAGATTTATTGCTGATTGAAGAGAGCGAGCCGTGGCGGTAAAAACCGGCACAGAACCCGCTCCTTCTCTTTTTTTGTTTTTTACTAATAAATTATAAACAAATAATATGAGAAAAAATATTTTAATCACTGGAGAACCCAGAAGCGGCAAGTCTACGATTCTTGATAATATTATTGCAAATTATCCTGATAAAACCGGGTTTTTGGCGAAAGAGATTTGCAAAAATGGGCAACGATCCGGATTCCAATTGATTTCATCGAACGGAAAGATTGCGATACTTGCCGATAAAGACATTAACTCAAACCATAAAGTCAGCAAGTATTATGTTGATCTTGAAAGCTTTGATTCGTTTCTTTTTGATTTGCCAAAACCAAGCAAAGAAAGTTTGCTTTATTTGGATGAAATAGGGCAAATGCAGCTTTTTTCCGATAAATTCCGAGAAATAGTTTTCAAGTTTCTTGATTCGCCAAATACATGCATTGCGACCATTACTTCTGTATTTGAAAACGATTTTATAAATACAATCAAAAGCCGGGATGATGTCATTATTGTAAAAATAACACCAGAGAACAGGAGTGATCAGTTTCAATTCATAAGAGCGCTAACCAGAAAGATTGAAAAGGCTAAAAATTATTTGCAGAATCGGAAACGGTTTAATTTTATAAATGACAAACACGTGGTTCTCCACTCGGTTCATGGAGCACGAGAATTAACATTCGTTGAGGGAGAATGGCAATGTACTTGCGATTTTTTTAAAGATTATAGAATTTGCAGCCACGTAATTGCAATTGAAAGTATTGATTAATTATTGCGGGGTGGTTTGCATTAAGAAGGGATATGCACTATTAATCCTGGTTATCAAGCCACGCGGCAATATGAGGCGCTTTGCGACGCGCAAGACCGATACCGATTTTCTGAAAGAAAAATGCAGGGGTCTTGCTCCTGCGGGGCTGATTGGTTAAAATGAATTGGCAAAATTATCGCGATCAAACCTCGACCTTTCGGTTTTTTTGCAATCATGGTAAATTTATTAACATTATGGATGATTTGGATAAAAAAACTGAAGAGTTTTGCCTTGCTGTTGAGGGGACGAAGGAATATCGGGAGTTTAAGGCGGCGGCGGAGGTTTATGGCGGCGACAAGGAGGCGCAGAAGCTTTTGAATGATTTTCAGATGGCGCAGCAGGAGCTGGCCATTCTTCAGGATGGCGATTTTTCGGGAGCGGCGGAACAGGAAGAAAAATTTGAAAAATTGCTGGATGAGGTCAGGAAAAACGAAGCCATCAATAACTGGATCGATTCCCAAAAAAAGCTGGCAATTTTGACCGGCGGCCTAGCGACCGCGATCACCGGCCGCCTCGGCTTTCCCTTTACCCTCCCGCCCAAAAAAAGCTGCGGCTGCGGGTAATGGCGCGAATTTGAATATATACGCAAATATAATCTAAATCGAAAATGGATTCTGAATTAAAATTGGAGGATTTGGGATATGATGATTTTTTTGAGACTAATCGGCGCGAGCTGGGATTGGGCGGTTTTTTGGTGGCGCGGGTGGTGGCGGAATACAGGGGCGTTTACCGGGTGAAGGGGCTGGGGGGCGAATATATGGCCAAAATCACCGGCAAGCAGATGTTTGCCGCAATGTCCCGCGAAGATTATCCGGCAGTGGGCGATTGGGTGGCGATCACGGATTTTGGCGAGGGGCGGGCGGTAATCAATAAGGTGCTGCCCAGGAAAACAATCATCAAAAGAAAAATCAGCGGCCGTCAAAATGAAATCCAGGTGATCGGAGCCAATATTGACGTGGCGTTCGCGGTTGAATCGGTGGACAGCGATTTCAGCTTGAACCGTTTTGAAAGATATTCCGCCATTACCAATGACGGCGGCGTGAAGATGGCGATTATTTTGAATAAGATTGATTTGATTTCCAGGGAAGAGTTGCAATCAAAAGTTTGCCAAATAAAAGATCGGTTCGATGATATCGATATTATCCTAACCAGCACGGTTACCGCCGCGGGTTTGGATGAATTAAGGAAATACATTGCCAAGGGAAGGACTTATTGTTTTCTTGGATCGTCGGGAGTGGGGAAATCGTCGTTGATCAACAAATTGATCGGCCAAAAAGTTATTATTACCAAGGAAATCGATTTGCGCACGGACCGAGGCAGGCATACCACTACGGCAAGGGAAATGCATTTTTTAAAAAATGGCGGCATTGTGATCGACAATCCCGGTATGCGTGAAGTCGGGATGGCGGATGCGGGTGCGGGCATTGATAATTTCTTCGATGAGATCGTTGAGTTGGGCCGGCAATGCAAATTCGCCGATTGCGCGCACGCGAACGAACCCGGGTGCGCGGTGCGCGCCGCGATAAAAGCGGGCAAGCTCGACGAAAGCAAATACGATAATTACGCCAGTTTGAAAAAAGAAGCGGATTTTTTCCAGGCCAGCGAACTTGAAAAAAGGCAAAAAGACCGCCAATTCGGAAAATTCCTCAAAACTGCCAAAGAGCAATTAAAGCGGAATAGCCACAAAAATTATTGAAAAATCAGAGTTTGTCTTTGAAAAAAATTGCGCCCGGTAAGGCGCGTTTTTAATTGAAAAAAGAGAGGAAAAGAGGTAGTTTTAATAGGTGGCTGTAATGTTGAAGCATTTAATCAATGGGCAAGGCAAAAGATAATACAAAAAGCAAGTCTGCGGGCCGATTGCTGGGGCTGATGAGGCCCTATGGCGGGTTTGTTGCCGGCATTATCGTGCTGACCA
>JBAYLX010000088.1:0-4312 GCA_041663885.1 Minisyncoccota bacterium
AAAAGCGACTCCGGCCCCGCCGATCGGCCCTTCTTTGGCGCCCCACGGAATCAATCTGGGCGAGTTTGTGAAGCAATTCAACGACTTGTCCCGCCCGATGATGGGATTCAAGCTTCCGGTGGAGATCACGATTTACGAAGATCGCAGTTTTTCGCTGTTATTGAAACAGCCACCGGCCGCCGAACTTTTGAAAAAAGCCGCGGGCATTGAATCCGGATCGGGTGTGCCCAACAAAAAAAAGGTGGGCAAGGTCAGCAAAGCGCAATTGAAAAAGATTGCCGAACAAAAAATGCCGGACATGAACGCCACGACCGTGGAAGCCGCGATGAAAACCATCGCCGGCACGGCCCGGAACATGGGAATAGACGTGGTGGAGTAAGTAAATATTTAAATACGTATCAAGGCAAGTACAAAATTTTAAGCTTCGCGCAAGCGGAGTTTTTGATTTGATAAATGCTAATTTTGGTTTGTTTTTATGATATGGTAAGATTGAAATATGAAAAAGATTGGGTTTATCAATTCAAAAAATCAGGATAAATTGATGGCGATTTTCAAGGAATACGGCGTGATCAAAGCCGCGGTTTTCGGTTCATACGCGCGAGGCGACGAAAGAAAAAAAAGCGATATTGATTTGCTGGTGAAATTGGAAGATGGGCGTACTTTAATGGATTTGGGCGGTTTGAGCGTTGATTTGAAAAAACTTTTTGGCCGGAGGGTTGATTTAGTTGAATATGAATGCATCCATCCGAAGCTTAAAAAGGAGATACTTAGCGAGCAAGTTCCAATTTTATGAAAAAAAGAAATCCGGAAATACTGGTTGATGACATAGCTGAATCAATATCGGCAATTCAGGAATATACATTAAATTTGGGAAAAAAAGAGTTTTACGGCGACAAGAAAACTCAAGACGCGGTTTTCAAGCGCATTGAAAATATGGGAGAGGCGGTGAAAGGTTTGCCATATAGTTTTTGCCGGCAATATCCGGATATTCCCTGGAAAAAGATTGCGGGAATGAGAGATGTTTTAGTGCATGACTACTTTGGCATTGATACTGAAAAAGTTTGGAATGTGGTTGTTAATGAAATCCCTGATTTGAAAGAAAAAATCGCAAAAATCGCGGACGAGAACAAGCAAAAGAAACTATTATAAACTTTTGAATTTCCGAATTTGAATTTTGTATTTTGTATTTGTATTTTGTATCTCGCATTTAAGGTCGTTCCTTGACGAGCGCGGCAAGGTGCGACCTTGGCAAACTGCATTTTATATTTGACAAAAGGCAAAAATTGGGAAAAATGGAAATATGAATTATAAATTTACAATAATCACAACCAAAGAGAAAGGCGGTTTTGTGATTCGTTGCGCGGAATTGGGGGTAGTGAGTCAAGGCAAAACCGTCAAAGAGGCGCAAAAAAACATTAAGGAAGCGGTTGAACTTTATTTGGAGGATAATCCGGAAAGTAAGAAATATTTGTCAAAAACAGAACCTTTGATTTCCACTCTTGAATTGGAATATGCCTAAAAAAGTTTTTTCAGGCAAAGAGGTGATCAAAATTTTGTGCCGCGATTTTGGATTTAGTTTTGTGTCTCAAAAAGGGAGCCATGTGAAATTAAAAAGAATAATCGGTCAGAAAGAAATCATTACTGTTGTTCCTCTCCATAAAGAATTATTGCACGGAACATTCAGGGGAGTTTTGGATTTAGCGCAGGTGGACATAAAAGATTTTTTAGATAAGGTGTAAAATTGAATTTTGTATTTTGCATTTAAGGTCGCTTCTCGGTGTAACCATCGAGGTGCGACCTTGGCAAGCTGCATTATGAATTTTTGAATTTGTTTTTTAGCCCCCCGCGCAAGCGAGGTTTTTGTTTTTAGAGATGGTTGCAAAATGACAAACGAAAATTTTTGAGTTGTCAAGTTTTGGCAATCGTGCTATACTTCAAGTAACAATTTAATTGCCTAAACCTAGCGTTAAAACCGCGAGGCATGGCGCGCAAACCCGTTAAAAATACTAAACTCCACGTTTAGCAACTTTTTAACGGGTCATATCGGGAAACCGGTATGGGGCAGAAATGTCCGGCTAGCGTGGAGCTTTGTGTATAAGCTCACCGCTGGCAATTAAAATCGGTTTTTTACTAAAACAAAAGAATATGAAAAAAATATTGGTTTCAATTTTAGTTAGCGGTTTTTTGTTAAATCCGTTTTTGGTTCTTGGGCAAAATAATATTGTTAGCGATCAAAAGCAAAAAATTGGATCGTTGCAAAAAAATATAATTTTTGATCCACAAAAAACAAAAATTGATTATTCCATCAAAAACCAAAAAGGAAATTTGTCTGAACCTAAAAAGAAATTGGGTAGTAATTTATTAAAATTAATTGACAATAGCTTTTTATTCCCCACTCAAAACCGCGCTCAAATAGTTACCGAAATGAAAGGATTGAAGCAATTTATTGGAAAGATGGAGTCCGTTAAAACAATAGACAAAGGAATCACAAACAAGACGCACGGCGACCTAGTTTATGTCTATATAAACCTTGAGTCTAATGTTCAAACAAGGTTAATCGATTCCATCGCTTGGAAGGTTATTAATAGGGATGAAAACAATCATTTGGTGGTGGCTTTTGTCGAGGTTGAGAAATTGGAAGCGATCGCGGCATTAAAGGGTGTAAAATCAATCACCTCCGTTCTTCCTCCGGTTGTGAATAGTGGTTCTGTTGTTTCAGAGGGAGATATGATTCATCAAACTGACGATGTTCGATCTGCTTACTCTCAAGGAGGAGCTGGAATAAGAATTGGCGTTATTTCTGATGGAGTTGATAATATCGCGACTGCAAAAAGCACTGGTGATTTACCAGCAGAAGTGGTAGTGCTTAGCAACTCTGTGGGTGGTGATGAAGGTACCGCAATGTTGGAAATTATTCATGACATGACGCCCGCAGCGAGCCTTTATTTCCATGATTGCGGAAGCAATATCGTAGCTTTTAGCGCCGCCATTGATGATTTAGTTGCCGCAGGTGCCAATGTGATCGTTGACGATATTGGTTGGATAAGTCAGCCATTTTTTGAAGATGGGGCAATAGCTTCGCATGTTGCCTCTGTCTTGGCGAGTAATAATATTGTGTATGTTTCATCTGCCGGTAATGATGCCAAGAGCCATTACCAAGGAGATTATTATAATGATAATTTTGATTTTCATGATTTTAGTCGTGGCTCCCAGCCTGTCAACAAATATATTTATGTAGAAATTCCTAGCAATGGGAAAGTAACTTCTATTTTACAATGGAACGATAATTTTGGTTTTTCTGGAAATGATTATGATTTAATTCTTCTCAACACAAATGGCTATAGCGTTTTAGCTAGTAGTATAAACCCACAAACGGGTTCAAGTGATCCAATAGAGAGTTTTTCTTATACAAATACAACAGGAAGTTCTATCACAGCTGAAATTGATATCGAAAATTACAATGGTTCAGCAGCAATGAGAACATTGGAATTATTTATTTATACCAGTAACGGTGCATCTCTTTATGCAAATAACATAAATCCAGTAGATTCAATTTACGGTCATTCAGCGGTGCCAGGTGTTATTGCAGTAGGTGCTATTAATGCGAATGATTCTGGGGCCGATACAATAGAGACATATTCTTCACAAGGACCCGTGACTATAATTGGACAAGAGCAAAGAGCCAAGCCGGATATATCTGGTATTGATTGCGTATCAGTGACTGGTGCGGGCGGGTTCCACTCGCCATTTTGTGGCACAAGTGCCGTTGCTCCTGCTATTGCTGCTATCGTCGCACAATTATGGGGGCAATATCCTACGGCAACCGGTAATCAAATTAAAAATCGTATATTAAACACGGCAGTAGATCTAGGCGTGGCGGGAACGGAGACTGTTTTTGGATATGGACGTGCCGACTCATTGCTTGCTTTTCAAGCAGGACCGGCTATTTCTTCATTTAATTTTGCCAGTTTGATTCCGGCTGTTACGGGTGTTATCAATAATGTTGATCGCACAATTGCCTTGACTGTGCCTTTTGGCACGAACATTACTGCTCTTGTGCCAACCATTGGCATAAATGGAGCGGCAGTCAATCCGACTTCTGGCTTGGCTTTGGATTTTACCAATCCGGTAACTTATGTTGTTACTGCTGCGGATGGATTAACCCAAACTTATATAGTAACAGTTACTACGGCGACGCTTTCCAGCATTGCCATCACCACGCCCGCAACCAAGCTTTCCTATACCGTGGGCGATCCGTTGGACATCACCGGTTTGGTGGTGACCGGAACCTACAGCGATGCCAGCACCAAAG
>JBAYLX010000089.1:0-4264 GCA_041663885.1 Minisyncoccota bacterium
ATCGCCAATGGGCGAATTCCAGATAAGATTGTTTTTTGCGCAAAAGTGGCTTGAGGCGGCGCAAGGGGGAGCGATATCCCAGCTTAATCCCGAACAGATCAATCGCGAATTTTCATTTTTAACCAGCGAACTGGAAAAAAGCCGCGGGCAAGTCGCTTTGGATTTCAAGTCGCGGCTCTTGCTGGGGCAACTTTATAATTCTTGGGGTTTGTATGACAGTTCCAAAATCGATCTGGCCGACAAAGTTTTGGCGGAAGCATTGGCGCTGGCGCCGCGAAACCAGCAAACTTATTGGCACCTGGCGCAAACCCGGCTGTACCAAATGCGCATCGACGACGCTCTGAATTTGGCGCAGACCGCATATGACCTATATCCGAGCAATGCGCAATCCAAGACCGTTCTTGATGAAATCAAGGCGATTAAAGAGAAAGTAATGGCGGAAAAATAATTAAGAACCAGTCTCTGCATTTTGAGAGGCTGGTTCTTGAATCCGCGGTTAACAAACGAGCAGCTTTTCAAAATTTAAAAACTTGATAAAATAAAATCATAATATGCACGAAAGCAATAAGGACAAAATCAAGATTTTGTTTGGTATTGCAATAATTATAATGGTTGCCGGCTTTTTGGCCGGAGTTTTTTTAAATAAAGACCGCCAAAAAATCGGAGATGAAACGCCTAAAAACGGCGGCGCGATTGATCTTGTCCGTCCGCCGTTTCTTGATGAATAATTTTTTATAAAAATATGAAAATATTAAAAAGTTTTTGTTTGCGGATGATTGTTGTTTGTTCTACTTTTGGTTTGATTTCGCCTTTGGCGGCAAACGCGGCCGCCACTTTCCCGGTTGATAGCGCGGGGATTGCCGCTTATGTTAAATTGAACCAATTGAGCGCGGTGAATTTTGAAAACGCGAAATCATTGTTTGACCGGGTGGAAACTCTGGGAACCACATATATGATCGGCGTCAAGGATTATCGCGCCAGCGAGATTGGAATTGCCAATAGTGCGGTGCCCGTGCGTGTTTATCTTGGCGCCGACGGCTGGCTGGTCGCATATCTTTCGCGCGGCCAGGAACCCAGCCGGATCGTTAATTGGAACGATGGCCAGCCGCTGGGCAATACGATATTGAAAATCGCGATTGATGAGGCGGCTGCAAAGATCGGTTCTGCTATTGTTGAACCAATGAAATATTATGATTTTGCCCATCCGGATGCCAACAAAATGACATTTGCCAAACAAAATCTTGATAATCCTGCCATCAATTCCAAAACGATTAACATCCTTGTTCCCGGAACCCTGCATCAGGCATCTTATTCCATTAAAAATTATGCCCCCTCCGGCGCGCCCTATGGCGTAAAAGCGGTTTTGTATTTAAACAACGTGTTAGTCGCGCTGTTTGAACCAAGCGCATTTCAATACGGAATTTATGAAAACCCGCCATTTAACCAAGGTTCAAATAATGATGTCAAGCTGGAGCGCGGTTCCGGTATTGGATATGTTTCCGCAGTCACCGCGCTGATCTATAAAACTAATTAATATGCCAAAAAAACAAAAATTATGGTTCGCGCTCTCATTGGCAATGTTTCTGATCCCGGAGATTCTGTGGAGTCCGATAGCTAATTTTTATTATGGCATTGTTCAAGATAGCAAAGTGGGCGGTGATTATCATGAATTTCGTAATAATTTTTTAACTTATGGCGATAATGTTGGAATTTTAAAGTTTGTAATATTTTTGCAATTTTTGGGTTTATTAATTGCTTTTATTATTTCGTTGACTGCTAAATATAATAATAAAATAATTAAGAAATTAACTATTTTATTATTAAGTATTTTTATTTTGATTATTGGTTTTGTTGTTTTGTTTGTTTATAATAATAATCCTCAAATCGGTTAATTGAATTTATGAATTTGTTTTTAAAGAAAATTTATTTTCTGATCGTGGCAATGTTGATAGCGGTTTTTCAGGCCGTGCCAGTTTTGGCTAATGTTGTCAGCGGCGCTGATGAGGTATGGACAATGGATGTTGTAATTATTCCGGATGATGCGGTTGATTCTTCCGAGGTTTCCACGGATTGGGCTGACGCGGCGGTGATCGGTCATGCTGATGAAGTTTGGAATTACGGATTTGAAACAATTTCCGATGATGTCATTGATTCGGCAGACGCTGACTTTACAATTTTCATTGAGGCTGCAATTTGCCATGCCGACGAAGTTTGGGGTAATGGACTGGATAGTGTGGAAATTGGCAATGGCGATAATATTCCGACAAAAACGCCGGTGCTTTTTGTGCCGGGTTTATTGGGAACGGAGTTAACTAATGATAAGGAAAAATTTTGGTTTGATGAGATAAGAACAGCATTAGATTTTAGCGATAGTTTTATGGATTATTTAAGATTTGATGATAACTTGATAACTGTTAATAAAGATATTCTTATTGATAAAGTAATAAAAGAAAAACCAACTTTTCATTATACGGATTTGTTAATCACTGAATTTGCCAACCAGGGGTATGTTGAGGAACGAGATTTTTTCACTTTTCCGTATGATTGGCGCTACGGGGTGAGCGGGACGTATCCGGTTGCGAGCGGAGTTTCGCAGCGGCCAAAGGCCAACAGTGATTTGCTCAAAGAAAAAATTGATCAGATTTTGGCGCAAACCAATTCGGATCGGATCGATGTTATCGCTCACAGCATGGGCGGGTTGGTGGTTAAAAAATACATTATCGAAAACGATGATCCCAAGATCGGCAAATTGGTTTTTGTGGGCGTGCCCAATCTGGGTTCGCCGCGTTCGGCGCAAGCACTGCTGGCGGGCACTGATCTGGGAGTTTTCGGGTTAAACCCGCAGGAGTTCAAAAAGATCAGCCGGAATATGCCCGCGGCCTATGATTTGTTGCCCACTCGGGAATATTACAACGCGCGCGGCAGTTTTATGACAGTATTCAAATCCGCGGGGGGATTCACCAATCAAATGGAAGCACTCGATTTTGACGCCGCGATTAACAATTATTCCCGCCACGGATTGAATTCAGCCGGGTTGGCAAACGCGAACAATTTGCATTCATCTGCTTTTGACTTTTATGCTTTCGATTCCATTTTAAATATAGCCGCTAAAGGCATCCAGGCCTATAATATCGTCGGCTGCAAATCCGGTACTCTCGGATCGATCGAAGATTGGGAAAACGCCGCAGGCGCGCACGGATATTTTTCGCCCGGCGCGCCGATTACCGGCGACGATACAGTGCCGTTTGAGTCCGCCAACAGTATTCCGGTCGATGATGATCGCAAATTCTATTTCCAAAAAGTCCCGCACGGCCAAATGCCCAGCGTCAATGGCATTCGTCAGAAGATTGTCAATATTATCGCGGGTGTTAATTACGCGGCCTATCCGAATCTCGTGACCCAAAGCCAGCTTGCCGCTGATCGTCGTCTTTGCGAATTATACGGCGACAATATTATCGTTAAAAGCCCGGTGGATATTTATGTCGCGGATGGGAGTGGGAATGTTGTTTTGGGTGTTGATAACGACGGCAATACCCATTATGATCTGCCCGGCGCCAGTTTTGAGATTGCCGATGGCCATAAATATGTTTATTTGCCTTCGGATATGCTCCGCCAGTATGAAATCAAATTAAAAGGGGCGGGAACAGGTACTTTCACGCTGATCGACCAAAAAATAGAAGCGAACCAGGCGACAGCGGCAAAAATCTTCAATGATATTCCGGTAGTGCCGGAGTTTAGCGGCAGTTTGAATATTGATGGCGCGGCGTCGCGGATTGTGCCGGATAGCGGGGCGGTGATTGAGCCGACATCGGAAATCCAAGGCACTACAGCGCGGGACAGCTTGGCGCCAAAAACAATTACCTCGGTTTTGGGACAAGCAGGTTCTCAAAATTATTACCGCGGCCCGGTTGAAATCAATCTATCAGTCCAGGACTTCGCCCAGGAAGGAATAATTCCGGCGGGAGTATTTTCTGTGAATTATCGGTTGGATGATGGTGAAATCGTTTCAATCAAGAATTTGCCGACGACAATTCCGGTCGAAACAGAGGGAACCCGCAAACTCGTTTTTTATGCCACTGATAAATTAGGGAACAAAGAAGATTTGCAAACGCTTGATTTTACCATCGACAATACTCCCCCGGAAATTAAATTCCAATTCGACCAAATCAAAAAAGATTTGGCATTTTCCGCAGTCGACAATATATCCGCTCCTATTGATATTGTTATCAGCGATCAAAATGGCGCGGTAGCCGCGATTGACCAG
>JBAYLX010000090.1:0-4227 GCA_041663885.1 Minisyncoccota bacterium
AAAATCTTGCGGACAGGCTGGACATTTTGGGAACCCTCGGCCGCTTGCGCGGCATATATTACAATTGGGATGTTTCCAACAGCGCGGCCAATGGTCTTGGAACGCAAAGAGAAATCGGCATGGCGGCGCAAGAAGTCCAGGCGGTATTGCCTGAATTAGTCGGCCAGAATGCCAGCGGCTACCTGTCGCTTGATTACCCCAAAATGACCGCCTACCTGGTGGAAGTGGCCAAGGTCCAGCAGGGGCAGATCGAGGAACTGAAATATACGTTAAACGGCTTTGGACTGCTCAATTCCACCAGCACGATCGATATGGCGGTTTTCCATGCGGGCGGGCTGGGCGCGATGATCCAAGCCGCGCTGCAGTCGCTGGGAATGGCTTTGCAGGATGGGGTGGCGACGTTGAAAGGGTTGGTTGCGAAGAGCGTCAATACTGATCAAATGACCACCAAGCAAATGTGCGTTACCGACAGCGGTAATAATGATATTTGTTTGACCGGCGACCAGCTGAAAGAATTGATTAACAAGGCTGGCTCCTCAATGACCATCAACCAAACTTTCCAAGCGCCGGTTGTTCCGATAAGTAACAGCACCACCACCGCGCCATAGCCAGTTTGCTTGTTTCGATTTTGTCAGGTTTGTCGTCTGTTGATCAAAAACAAATGATAAAGCTTTCAGAAAAGATCAAGAAAATCGCCAAAAACATTCGCGGTAAAATTACCGCGTTTTTGGCAAAAAGAAAACAGGTAAATCAGGCATTCCATATCACGAATTCACAATGGAATGCCAAAATTTCCGAAACTCGTGATACAGAAGCATCCGAGGTTCGTGATATGGAACACTGAAAATTTGGGTTAGATATCAAAAAATCCCGGCAATTGCCAAGATTCTTTGGTGCGGAGGCCGGCGGAGTTGAACCGCATCCCTCTTCCGAAGGACTGTTCGTGTATCAGGCGACAGCCGGATCCGTCCGGCCTCAACCTCCATGCCTCCGCAATTTTGATTGTAGCATTTTTTAAAAACTAAAAACAAATTCATTGAAGAATTTGTTTTTAGCAGTCCTTGAATAGGAATGTGGTGTCGCCTGATATAATATTACTATAGCAACTATGTCGTTGTTGTCAAGGTTAAGTCAGCCCGATAGCGAAATATTTTGCAACAAAATATCCCGGCAATTGCCAAGATTCTTTGGTGTGGAGGCCATCGGATCCATCCGATTTCAACCTCCAGCATCCGCGATTTTAATTATACAAATTGATTGAAACAAAAACAACCCCTTGCGGAGTCGTTCGTCCCTCTAAGGGATGTGGCCTCTGATTGATAACCAATTTTAGTCTAACGAGTGAATAAATTTTGTCAAGACCATTTTGGAAATATTTATCGTGATGAAATTTTTTGAAAAAATTAAACGATTTGCGAGGAGGTTGAGGCGGGTTTTTCGTCCCAGCGTCCCGCTGCCGAAATTGCCCTGCCTTCTGGCAGTAAGGAACAAGGGGAGTCGCCTTCGCGAAATGCTTTGGCGAACCAAAGCGCGGAATCAATGGGGCATACTGCAACATCGGGCAATATCGGGAGCGGGGCGGCAAAAGAACTTATTTTCCACCAAATGCTTCCTTGCGCCCTCGGCCTTCCGCATCTCATTGCCGAAGCCCATTCGGTGCGTTTTGGCAGCCAAAAAGATTGCCTGATCTTGCTGGAGCGGGCGATGCTTCACTGCAATAAAATGGTGGTTTATCTCGAAGAAACGCGCGATATTTGCGATACCGGGGTTTCATTCGAGAGGTTTGCCGAATTGATTAAGAAGTATTTATTTATCCGGCAAAAAACTCTCAATCTTCAGCGGTCGTGGAAAAAGTATATGGGTCAAAATTAGGCATTGAATCAAATCAGCCTTTGTGTAGAATAGAGGATATGGCGATCATAAATAAAATTAAATCTAAAGTCAGGGGGATGATACCGGAATCCGCGTTGGGTGGGTATCATTATTTATTGGCGTTTGCGGCCGCAGTGCGTTATGGATTTCCGTCGCGCAAATTAAAGGTGATCGGCGTGACCGGAACCAATGGAAAATCAACAACGATTGAGTTCATTTCTGCGGTTTTGAAAGAGGCGGGGCATAAGGTTGCGGTTTTGTCTTCGATAAAATTTGAAGTTGGAGAAAACGTTAACATCAATAAAACCGGTAACACGATGCCGGGACGTTTCGCGGTGCAAAGCATATTGGCCCAGGCGGCGCGGGCGAAATGCGATTATATGGTGCTTGAAGTGACGTCGGAAGGCATCAAGCAGCACCGCCACCGTTTCATTGATTTTATGGGCGCGGTGTTCACCAATTTGACGCCCGAGCACATTGAAAGCCATGGGAATTTTGATAATTACCGCAACGCCAAATTGCAACTGTTCAAAGCGGCCAAAGGCTTCCATATCGTTAATCGCGACGATGAGAATGCAAGCTATTTTTTAGGGCTTGAGGCGAAAAACAAGTTTGGCTATGGTTTTTGCGGCAATGCCGGAGTCAAGAACAAAAACACCAAATGCGCGGTGATTTGCGGCCAGGATGTGAAAACCGATTCGGAAGGCGCGCAATTCAAAGTCAACGGCCAGAAATTCCAAGTTTGCCTGGCGGGCGAATTTAATGTTTATAACGCGCTGGCCGCGATTTGCGTGGCAGTGTCCCAGGGGGTGGCGATGGACGTTTGCCAAAAGGCGATTGCCAGGATAAAAACCGTTCCCGGCCGGATGGAAAAGGCCAGTGACAACCCGAAAGTGTTTGTTGATTTCGCTTTTACGCCCAATGCGCTGGAAAAGGTCTATGCTTCGCTGAAGCGGGATTACGCGGGCAAAGGCGGCAAGCTTGTCTGTTTGCTGGGCGCGGCGGGCGGGGGCCGCGACAAATGGAAGCGGCCGATTTTGGGCCAAATCGCGGCCAAGCATTGCGGCCAGATTATTATTACTAATGAAGATCCTTACAATGAAGATCCGCAGAAAATCATTGATATGGTCAAGGAGGGGGCGGTTAATGCCGGGTTTGGCGGCGGACTTTATGAAATCATGGACCGCCGCGAAGCGATCAAAAAAGCGCTTGAATTGACCGGGACTGATGATGTCGCGATCCTTACCGGCAAGGGAAGCATGCCGTGGACTTTTTTGGAAAACGGCAAAAAAATTCCGTGGAACGAGAAGGAAATCGTGTCCGAGGAATTATTAAAACTAAAAAATAGCAATTGATTGTTTCTGTTTGAAAAAAGCGCTGTCCGAGCGCTTTTTTGTTTGGGTAAAATTTTTATTTTTTGGCAAAAAAATAAATAATTTAATCTTGATTTACCCTTGACAAAATTTCCAGATTGGAATACAATAGATGGGTCACGGATAATTTGCGGGTTTTGCGCTAGATTTCATTTTAAGGCTAAATTATGGTTTTTCTGCGAGCGCAAAGACCCCTTAACTGCGGTTATAGAAAGGCATCTATGGCGCCTGATTCACATTATGCGTATTTGCTTTAAGTGTCCTGCGTGGAGTAAAGATTTGCTCATTATCATCTTGTTCGGCAGTTTGGCGCTGGCTTTGCGGTTTAGCGGAGTCCAGGCAGAAGAACCGGTTGATTTAAGCCAAAATGAGGTTGGTGTTGCTGCCAAAGGGGTAACTTTTTGCGGGTTGATGATTTCGCGGGCAGTTCCCATGGAGCTTAAAAATAATGCGAATACCTGCTCCAAAGACAATGCCGATATGAGCTTTTCCAAATCAACGATCCGCAAGATCAGAGTGGTATTGACCGCCTATTCCAGCACCGTTGCCCAGACCGATGAAACGCCGTTCATCACGGCCAATGGCACTTACGTCCACGATGGCGTGGTGGCCAACAACGGCCTTCCTTTCGGAACCGAGATCCGGATTCCCGAATTATACGGCGACAAAGTCTTTTCGGTGGAGGATCGGATGCACTGGCGCCTGGGAGATTACCAGTTTGATATCTGGTTTCCGACCTACGAACAAGCCAAGAATTTCGGGGTGAGATACGCTTACGTTGAAGTCCTGGAAAAATAAATTTATTAATTAGATTCAAAACAAAAAACCGTTCCATAGGTTGGAACGGTTTTTTTGATATGTGAAATTGTACAACGAAGCTCGAACCTATTTTAGCAAAAATATCTAACAAGCACTCGTTTTTCTCATTCTGGTTCCTCATCAAAACGCAACCCCGATTTCGTTCCGACTACTTAGCGTTGTT
>JBAYLX010000091.1:0-3995 GCA_041663885.1 Minisyncoccota bacterium
AATTGGGAGTCTGGAGTTTTTATCGATGGGTAATCTGGCTGCGGCTGGGCTATACCTCGGGGAATTCCAAAAATTGGGCGCAGAACCAATTTGACTCCCGATTTCGGGGTTTTTTAATAAGCGCAAAGTTTAAAGTGCAAAGCGCAAAGTAAAAATACGGGATTATGATTTGTTTTTGTTTTGCGTTTTGCGCTTTTAGTTTTTCGCTTTTGCTATTTCTCCGCGACCCTTTTTATTTCGTCGATCGTGGTCGTGCCTTGGAGCACTTTTACCAGGCCGTCTTGGTACATCGTCAGCATCCCTTTTTTTTGCGCCATTGTTTTCAAGCCCGGGATCGAGGGCGTTCCCAGGACATAGTTTTGTATCTCGTCATCCATAATAAAAGCTTCGTATATTGCCACCCGGCCGCGATAGCCGGTGTTGTTGCAGTTAGCACATCCTTTTGCGTGCGGAATTTTCAGATCCGGCCCGATAGTTGGCAAAAATACGCCTTTTTTGGTTAATTCGGGAGCTGCTTGCCCTATCAGGGTTGTGATTTCCGCCATTTCTTCGGCGGTTGGGGATTCCATTGCGCCGCATTTGTTGCAAACTTTTCTAAGCAGGCGTTGGGCAATGGCCATATTAAGCGCGGGGCCGATGTTAAAGGGTTTGCTGCCCAAACTGATCAGACGGGCAATTGTGCCCGCGGCATCGTTGGTGTGCAGGGTGGAAAAGACCAAGTGTCCGGTGAGCGCAGCTTGGAGCGCGATGTCCGCGGTTTCCAAATCGCGGATTTCGCCAACGAGGATCACGTCCGGATCTTGGCGCACAATCGCGCGCAAGCCGGATATAAAGTCGTAACCCTTGCTGGGTTCGACTTGCGTTTGGGATATTCCCTGCAGGTGGTATTCGATTGGATCTTCAATGGTGATGATCTTGATTTCCGGATTTTGGATTTTTTTCAGGAATGCGTATAGGGTTGTGGTTTTGCCGGATCCGGTGGGGCCGGTAACAATGATCATGCCGTTGGGGCGTTCTATTTGTTTTATGAATTCGTCGTAAAGGTCTTTGCGCAACCCCGCTTGGTCAAGGCTGATGAGGCTTTTCGGGTTCAAGACTCTCATTACAATCGAGTCGCCGAATTCCGTGGGCAAAACCGAGGCTCTGATTTCAACCGATTCGTCGCCGGCCAGAATGGAAAAACGGCCGTCTTGCGGTTTGTTGCTAACATTAAGCTTCATTTCCGAAAGCAATTTGATGCGGGACAGCAGGGCATCGTATGGCTTGCGGTTCAAGGCCATTACGTCTTGCAATACGCCATCAAGGCGGACACGAAGCTTAGCATCATTTTCCTGGCCTTCAATATGGATGTCGGATGTATTTAGCGCGATTGCTCCGGCCAGGATGATTTCAATGACTTGGGTTATGGTAACGTCAGTTTCGGCGATGCGCTTTTCGATTTCCGCTGAAAACGACGGCAATCCGACGAGTGTTTGCTTCAAACTCTCTATCAGGTCTTGAGAGATAGTGACTTTCTGTGTTATTTTTTGAGATACTCCCATAAATGTGTAAGAATAATTGAGTCAGGTTTAAATTTCAACCTTGGAGAGATTAATTTAAATTATCCCAGCGCAAACCAAAAGTCAATTTTTGCGCTGGGCGGTGACAAAATGGCAAAAAGCAAAAAAATAATTTATATCGCAAAATCGCCCGCGGAAACAAAGAAGCTGGGTTTTTTGCTGGCAAAATCGGTTTTGGAAGGCGAAAAGCGGCGTCGGGCGCTGGTTTTGGCGCTGGCGGGCGAATTGGGCGCGGGCAAAACCAATTTTATCCAGGGGTTTGCCGGTGGGCTGGGCATCAAGGGTACGGTCAACAGTCCGACTTTCGTGATTTTGAAAAAATATCCGTTGGAAGGCTCGAGCGTTATTAAAACTTTTTATCATATTGATTGTTACCGCCTTGGCTCGAAATCTGATTTGGAGCAACTTGGTGTTGAGAAGATTTTGACTGATTCTGCCAGTATTATCGCGATCGAGTGGCCCCAAATCGCTCGCGATATTTTGCCAAAAGGTATTTTAAAGATAAATTTTGAGGTTATGGGCACGGGTTCCCGCCGGATCATTTTTGACAATCAATCTTAGGGAGTGTTATTGTTTAAACAATAAATGTACCGGAAGAAACACGCTTTTTCGCTTAGATGACTATATGCCGGTTAAATTTATAAATTAATATGCAAAATCAACAAATACAGGATGCGCTGAATCGGGTTTATTTGATTCTTAAGTTTACCGAAGTGGAAGCCAAGAATGCGGTTCAGGATCTGGCCAGTATCCAACAGGTGGCGATCGCCACCGAGTTTCTGAAGAGTCTGACCAATGACGAGGTTAATATTTTGGCGCAAAAAACCGACACGGAAAAGAAAATGATAATGGAACAGTTTGCCAAAGCGCATACGGCGGATGAGGATTTCAAATCACGCGCGAGCGCTGCGGCAAGGGATGTTCTAAACGAGCATTTTGCTTATTTGAAAACCCGCGGCGACGACAGCCAAAAAACCGAAATTTCCAAAATATTATCCGAACTTGCTTAATATGTGTTTTGGCGGTTGTATCTATTGTAGGGGCGAAACCATGTTTTCGCCCTTTGCGGTTTTGGTATCGGCGATTATTTGTGGTTTTTGCTGCGTAATTCAAAAATCTGCGATATAATAATATTGTTGATTAGCGCAATCATGGAAAAGAAAAAAGTTTTTATCGTTATCGATGGCAATTCGGTGGTGCACCGGGCGTTCCACGCCATGCCGGCGCTGGCCAATAAAAACGGAGAGGCGGTGGGCGCGGTGCATGGGTTTGTTGCGGCGCTTTTTCGCGCGGTTGAAGATTTCCGGCCGGATCACATCGCGGTTTGTTTTGATTCGAAGGCGCCCACCTTCCGCCACCTTGAATTCAAGGATTATAAGGCGCAACGGCCGGCCACGGCGCCAGAGTTGATCCCTCAATTAAAAAGCGTCCAAGCGCTTTTGCCCAGACTTGGCGTTGCGGTTTTTTCCCAAGATGGATTCGAAGCGGATGATTTGATCGCGTCGGTGATAAAAACCGCCCGCGGCGAAAATACCGGCGGGGATATTAATTTTTACGTGCTGACCGGCGATTACGACAGTTTGCAGCTGGTAGACGATTGCGTCAAGGCATTCATCATCAATCGCGGCATTAAAAATGCCGTGCTTTACGATGAGCAAAAGGTGAAAGAGGTGTTCGGGGTAATGCCTTGCCAGATACCGGCGTTAAAAGCGCTGGCCGGGGATTCTTCGGATAATATTCCCGGCGCGCCGGGCATCGGCCCGAAGGCCGCGATCGAAATTTTGGAAAAGTGCGGCAGTTTGGAAAACGCTTATGAAACCGCCCGAATAACCCCGGAGAGTTTTTGTTTCGGAAGCGGCGCTCATTCTGAAAAGATAAAAAAAATACTTTTGGATAACAAGGAAAATATCATGCATTTCCAAAAACTGACCACGATGCGCGGCGACGCTCCGATGGAAGATATTTTGGAAAAATGCGAATTTAAAAACTTTGCCGGAAATCGTCCGGCGGAAGCATTGCTGGAATTGGGTTTGGCCAGTTTAGCCAAGCGTTTGCCGCAAGGCAAAATCAGCCGCAACGGTACGCTGTTTTGACAAGTTTCCATCCGATTCGGAGTGTTTTTTTGGGAGTTTTTTTGTGTTATTATAAAAACAGACGCCTTTGGATGCCCGGGCTTTGATTTTTTTGCTATGGAGCTTTTCGATATCATCAATTTTTCCGCGTTAATCTCCAAGTTGTTTTTGTTTTTAATCAACGCGGTAGGGTTGGAGTTGATGGTCTGGGCGTACGCGGTGAACCGTTACACGCGGCCGGGCCGTATTTTTTTGCTGGCCGCGTTTTATTTTTTAGCCTGGATTGACCTTGATTTTATCAGCATCCAGGCGGCGGCTTTTTTCCCGGCGGCCGCGGCTTCCGCCGTTGCTTTGTGGGCGATGC
>JBAYLX010000092.1:0-3982 GCA_041663885.1 Minisyncoccota bacterium
ATCTCATCGGAACTGGCAGTCTTTTCAACCCCTAAAATTTTGTAATAATCCTTAGCCACGTATTCAATTTTCAATTTTCAATTTTCAATTTTCAAAAAATATTCAATGATCAATTATCAAACATTTGAATATTGAATATTGTTATTTTTTTGAAAATTGGAGGTTTGAATATTGAATATTTTAACTCCAAACTACAAGCCCACTTTCAAGCCATTGCCGAAAGCGGGCTTGTTTCCATGATAACCGATTATTTTTCCTTGAATTCGCCTTCCTGCGGGCCAGCGTCCTTGCTCCCGTTATTTCCCGGCTGGCCGTTTTGCGGCTCCTGCGGCCCCTGGTCCGCGCCTGCCGCGCCCGGTTGCTGGTACAGCTGCGCCCCGGCTTTAGAAAGCGTTTGCGACAAATCGTCGGTTTTCGCCTTTATGTCTTCTATGCTATCCCCATCCTTGATTTTTTTCAAGTTGTCGATCTTTTCAGTGATCCCTTTCTTGGCATCCGCGGACAATTTGTCCCCGGCATCGCGCATCGCCTTTTCCGCGGTATAAATCAGGTTATCGCCGATATTCCGGGCGGTGATCAGTTCTTGTTTCTTCCGATCGGTTTCGGCATTGGCCTCCGCCTCCTTCTTCATCCGCTCCACTTCGTCTTTGGAAATGCCAGTTGAACCTTCAATGCGGATTGTCTGCGTTTTACCCGTTGTTTTATCCTTGGCGATTACGCTCAATATCCCGTTGGCATCAATATCAAAGGTCACTTCTATTTGCGGAAGTCCGCGCGGCGCGGGCATGATGCCGTCAAGAATAAACTTCCCCAGGCTTTTATTATCCGCGCTCATCGGCCGCTCCCCTTGCAAAACATGAATCTCCACGGAAGTCTGGTTATCGGCCGCGGTCGAAAACACTTGCGACTTTGCCGTGGGCACAGTGGTATTTTTGGAAATCAAAACCGTGCTCACCCCGCCCATGGTTTCAATGCCCAGCGACAGCGGCGTCACATCCAGCAAAAGCACGTCTTTCACCTCGCCCTGCATGATGCCGGCCTGAACGGCCGCGCCAATTGCCACCACTTCATCGGGATTGATCGATTTGTTCGGTTCTTTGCCGAAAAATTTCTTTACTTCTTCCTGGATGATCGGCATCCTTGTCTGGCCGCCCACCAACACCACTTCCTCGATATCCTTGGCGCCCAGTTTGGCATCGTCCAACGCCTGGCGCACCAAAGTCATTGACTTTTCGATCAGGTCGCGGATCAAATCCTCCAATTTGGCACGGGTCAATTTGTAATACAAATGTTTCGGCCCGGCCGCGTCGCTGGTAATGAACGGCAGGTTAATTTCTGTTTCCATCGCGGTCGAAAGCTCGATCTTGGCCTTTTCGCCCGCCTCTTTCAAGCGCTGCAGCGCCAGATCGTCTTTCGACAAATCCACCCCGTTATCCTTCCGGTATTCGTCAACCAGCCAGTTGATGATTCTTTGATCAACATCATCGCCGCCCAAATGCGTATCGCCGCCCGTTCCTTTCACTTCCACAGTATCTTCGGAAATATCAAGAATGGATATATCAAAAGTTCCGCCGCCAAAATCATAGACCAGCACCTGCTCGTTTTTTTTCTTGGTCAAGCCATAGGCCAGCGCCGCCGCGGTCGGTTCGTTTATAATACGTTTCACATTGAAACCCGCGATCTCGCCGGCAAGTTTGGTCGCCTTCCTTTGCGAGTCGTCAAAATACGCCGGCACGGTAATGATCACATCGGTCACCGGCTCGCCCAGCTTGGCTTCGGCATCCTGTTTTAATTTTTGCAAAACCATGGCCGAAATTTCCGGCGACGCGTACCACTTATCGCCCATTTTCACTTCCACGCCACCGTCCTCGGCCCGTTCGCGGATCTCATACGGCAAAAGCTTGCGGTCGCGCTGTACTTCCGGGTCATTGAACCTCCGTCCGATAAAACGCTTGACCGAAAACAGCGTGTTTTTCGGATTGGTGATCTGCTGGCGTTTTGCCAAAACCCCCACCAGCCGCTCGCCGGTCTTGGTCACCGCCACCACTGACGGCGTCAGCTTGGAACCCTCGCGGTTTTCCAGTATTTTCGGTTCTCCATTCACAATGGCCGCCACTTCGGAAAGCGTCGTACCCAAATCAATACCAACTGTTCTTGACATAGATTTTTTAAGCTCAAAGTCAAAAATCCAAATGTCAAACAAAGCTCCAAATCAAAATGTCAAAAAGGATTCGCGTTCCTTTTGGGCTTTGAACTTAGGATTTTGTTTGAAATTTGAAATTTGAACTTTGAACTTTGGATTTTAAATTTATTTAACAAACCCGATTTTCCCTTCCGGGGATTCCCCTTCTTTGATCGCGCCGAATTTTTCTTCGTATCTTTTGATGTTTTCCGCCAGCGCCAGCGCGATCCGCTTGGCATGCGCCGGATTCACGATCGCCCGCGACACCAGCAATCCCTGCGGCGGCGCGTTCAAGAAGAAATCAAAAACAAATTCCTCCTTGGTGTGCACAATCTGCATTAAATTCGAATAAACCCCCTTCAAATCACTGTCATTAACCTTGATCTGCAGCTGCTGCGCGTTCTGCGGCGCTATTTGTTGATTGTGTTCCATAGTATTAAAAAATTGAAAATGTAAAAATCAAAATGAAAAATGACAATTAAAAATCAAAAATGTTGAATTCCTAAATTTTAACATTTTGCATTGTCATTTTGATTTTTGATCTTTCAATTTTTCATTTATTTTACCACCTTCACCTTCGCGGGTCTCAATAACCTACCATTAACCATATAGCCTTTCACAACTTCCTCAACGACAGTTCCCGATTCTTTGCCTTCGACGTCCACGGCTTGGATCACTTCGTGCAATGCCGGATCGAAATTTTTTCCCAGCGAGTCGATCGCTTCCACGCCGCTGTTTTTCAAAAAGTCTTCCAGCTGGGTTTTCACCATCATCAAGCCTTTGACGCTGGCATTTTCCAGCAATTCCGGCGGCATATTCTTTTCGGTCAAGTTGAGATTGTCCAGCATTGGCAGCAAGCTTTCCAAAAACCTTTCCTTGGTGTAAAGCATCAATTCCTGCGCCCGCGCGAATTCCTCTTTTTTGTAATTGATCAAATCCGCCGCCGCCCGCTTCCAGCCATTGAGATTCTCTTCGCACTTCGCTTTGCATTCATCCAACTGTTTTTGCAACTCATTAACTGTGTTTAGTTTTACTTCTTCGTCTTGTTTATTATTATCGTCCATACTCGAATTTTTTAATTTTCAATTACCAATTTTCAATGAATGAAACAATTCCCAATGTACCAAACAAAATACAAATTAAGCATTTCGTTTGATCATTGATTCATTGAAAATTCATTGTAAATTGAAAATTGTAAATTGAAAATTATTTCAAAGGTTCTCGAATAATTTTAATACTTCATTGGTCAGCGCGATATTTCTTTCATAGGCCATGCGTTTGGGCCCAACGATCGACAGAATCACTTCTTCTTGATCCGCAGGCTGCAGCGAGAACGTAATGGCCGAAAATTCCCCGGCCTTGGAAAAATGATTTTCCCCGCCGATGTAAATATCCAATTTAGCCTCCGCGCCCCTGGACTTAACATTATCTTCCAAGTAGCCTAAATAATTAATGAAATTCTCAATCGCGGCCTTGTCCCCGAACTCCGGATTTTGCAGCAAATCTTCCCAGCCTTCCTTCCAAAGCACATCTTCCTGCCGCAAATAGCCCAGCACCAGCGACGATGATGCCTGCGCCAAACTTCTCGTCAGCGAATTGGCCAGTTTGAAACCATCCTCGAATTCTTCCTCCATGCTTTTTCCCGGCTCAAAATCAAGCATGCTCGCCTTGCCCTGGTTCTCGTTTTTCAATAAGTCGTTCACGAACAGCCGATAGCCTTTGTCCGTAGGCACGCGCCCGGCAGACGTATGCGGCTGCTCCAAAAATCCATCATCAGTCAGCTTCTGCATTTCGATGCGG
>JBAYLX010000093.1:0-3981 GCA_041663885.1 Minisyncoccota bacterium
TATCGGCGGCAATTACGGTTTGATGTTCACGGCATATGGCGCGGGCGGCTTGGTGGGTCCATGGCTGGCGCCGAAATTGGTGGCCGTCATGCAAGATATTCCCTACCAAACCATTGGCGCAAACGGTCAAACTATTGTCAAACTATTTGACGCGGGCAGTTATTCCACTTCATTTTTTCTTGCCGCAATTATGTGTTTTATCGCGGTATTTTTGGTCTCGCGACTCAAAACAAAATCCCGTTAAAGGGATTTTGTTTTTTGGGTGTGCCCGGCAGTTGGCAATGCAAGCGGGATAATCCCGTCTGCCTCGATTTAATTCGGCGAGGAGCAGGAGTCCGAGTCCAGGGTGTTTCCCGCGAGGGAAAATCCAAAAGGGACAAGGATGGCGAACCAGCCCCAAACGAACTGTGAACCTGTGGTGGCCGTTCAAGGTGTCCGAGTTGCCCCAAAATCAACGAAGGATAATCATACCGAATTTATGCCTTGAGTGGTGATTAGGGTGGGGATGGATTGCGTTACAGCGTTGCCAATGACCCGGGGAGGTCTTGAAGTATCGGGAACTTCTTTGAAGAAGTTTAATCTCGTAGCGGAGCGAAAAATGCATAATTCGCGGGCGCGATGTATTTCAAGGAGTCAGACAAACCCATAGTAGCGTTAACGCTTTCGCAATGGAAAGCATATGCCAAGGGGTTTGACTTTAAGGAAATTCCAAGCCGTTTGATGTTGTCGCAACGCTTTGCGGAAAAAAAAATATAATTTCCAAAGAGCGGGGCAAATCATTGAACTTGTGCAAGGAGTTGGAAAGCAATCAAGCAAAGGTCGTGTTAGAAAATATCAAAAGATATGTACGCGAATATTGCGAAACAAAAGAATTTGGAAGCCGCATTCGGCAATGTAAAACGCAACAAGGGTTGCGCGGGAATCGACCGGCAAAGCATTGCGCAATTTGAAGCGCAATTGAAAATGCAAACCCAAGAGCTGGCGCGCTTGCTTGCGCAAAAGCGTTATCAGCCCTTGCCGGTAAGGCGGATTTTCATTCCTAAAGCGAACGGAAAATTACGCCCGCTGGGCATTCCCGCTGTCCGCGACCGTGTGGTGCAACAAGCGGTATTGGATGATATCCAACCGTTACTCGACCCGAAGATGAGTTCGTTGAGTTTTGGATTCCGTCCCGGGAAAAGCGCGTTGGGCGCGGTGCAAATGGTCAAAGAATTGTTGGAGCAAGGATATCGTTATGTCGTGGACGCGGATATCGCCGATTTCTTCGGCGCATTGAACCATCAGATATTAATGGCCAAAGTCCGGCGAAATATCGCCGACCGAGATACAACAAAATTGATCTATCAATTCATCAAAGCCGGAATTATGGAAGAAGGCAAATTGCGCGCCAATGTTTCAGGCACCCCGCAAGGCGGGGTGATTTCCCCGATACTGGCGAATCTGTATTTAAACGATTTGGACCGCCATATCGGTAAGACCGAATGGATGCTCGTGCGCTATGCCGATGATTTCGTGATTCTTTGCAAAACGGTGAATCAAGCGGTGCAAGCCTATCGGGTTGCCGGAGAAATATTGGGCAAACTGAAATTAAGCTTTGCCCAAGAAAAGACGCGGGTCATCGATGCCTATCAAATCGCCTTTACATTTTTAGGATATACCTTTTGGCGCAATGATGGCAAAACCTATTCGTTCCCAAGCGACAAAGCGATGAAATCCTATCGGCGGAAAGTGGCCGCCGCAACGCGGCGGCAACAGCCCGCGAATGTGAAAATGATAATCGGAAAACTCAATCCGATTATCCGCGGCTGGGGCAATTATTTCAAAAGCGGAAATTGTAAAACTCGTTTTCGGGGATTGGACGGTTGGACAAGAATGCGTTTGCGTTCTTTTATCGCCAAGAAACATCGCTTGTGCCTGAGCGCGCATATCAAATACCCCAATTCCTATTTTAAAGAATTGGGGCTGGTATTTCTGGCCGAACTTGTTTGATTTGTTTTCTCTTTGTAACGAAGCCACCTTATCGGAGAGCCGTGTGCGGGAAACCCGCACGCACGGTTCGATGAGGGGACGGAGGGCTACCGCCCTCCTCCTACTCTATTTGCGTTTTTGGTTGTTTTTTAGCACCCGGTTTGGTATAATAAATTATTGGATATGGCTAATAATCAATTATATGAAATTCAATTGCGACATTGAACGGATTAAAAAAAGTTTTCAGATATTCCTTCTTCCCTGCGAAGAAAATGAATATCGCGCAAAAATTTTTAACGGCAATTTTTTGTTATATTTTTTATTGGCGATTGGAATATTGAAATTGGGGTATGGTTTTTTTCTTTATACGTTTCCCGGCAGTAATTTTTACGCCGATATCACCAAGACATCGCTGGTTGAATTGACAAATGCCGAACGGGCGAAAAACAGCTTGCCCGAATTAACCGAAAATCCAGCACTTGATCAAGCCGCCTATTTGAAAGCGCTGGATATGGCGCAAAACGGCTATTTCAACCACATTAGCCCGGCGGGAATCAATCCTTGGTATTGGTTTGGCCAAGCGGGTTACGACTACAAATACGCTGGTGAAAATTTGGCCATCGGTTTTGTTGATTCTGGCGAAGTGGAAAAAGCATGGATCGCATCGCCCACACACAAAGCCAATATCGTCAACAATAAATACAAAGAAATCGGCATTGCGGTCTTGAAAACAAATTTTCAAGGCAATCCGGCAAACATCGTGGTTCAACTGTTTGGCACAAAATATCCTGGCAAAACCGCCGCAAAACCCGCGACCGCAACCATTGCCGCCGCAAATAATCCGGCGGCAGCCCAAGGGTTGGCGGCTGAAAATAACACCTTGCCGGCAAAAAATGTATTAGGCGCTTCAACTGCCGCGGTTGACGAAAATTCACTGCCTTTCCGGTTATTATTGTTTTTTTCGCAAGATTTTTTTGATATCATCCAAATTCTGGTCTACGGATCATTGATGATATTTGTTTTATTGTTTTTGGTCAATTTTGCGCTAAAAGCCGATTTTGAACACGCAGATCTATTGGCAAAAGCCATTGGTTTTATTACAATAATGATGATATTTGCGCTTTTTGACCAAGGCCTGGTGGCCGCGCTCATTCCGCGGAACCTGTAATTTTCCCATGTCTTCCAAAAAACCTTCAAAACAAAAATTCCGCGGCCTGAAGCCGTTTTTGCCGTTGGTCGCGCTTTTGGTTTTTTACGCGGTAATTGCACTATTTTGGAACAATATTTCATGGATCGTCAATGGCAATGTCTGGCGGCAGCAATTGTCAGATTTTTTTCCGCAACTTTTCCCCAAGTCCTATGTTGTTGCGGTGAAAAGTCCGGTGATAATTTCGGGCACGCCCAAAATTGATAATAAGTTGGAGATCAAGGGGCTGGCGACAACCACTATTCAAACAACAAAAAAATCGCGTCGCGATCTGATTACGATTCCCAAGATTAACATCACCGCACCAATAATCACCGCTCAAACCACGGACAGCAACGCAATACATTCTTTGCTTGATTCGGGTGTGGTTTTATATCCGGGATCGGTTGGATTTGGCAAAACCGGGCAAACCGTCATCCTGGGACATAGCGCACCGGAGGGTTGGCCCAAAATTAAATACGATTGGGTTTTTAGCAAGCTGGAACAGCTGGAAATTGGCGATCTGGTGGTGGTTACTTATAACTACGAAACCCGATATTACAAGGTTGCGGCTTCGCAAGTTGTAACACCTCAAGAAGGCGTTCCCGCACCAACCGTCATAGGCAATTCGCTGATGCTGGTCACTTGCTGGCCGCCGGGAAAAGACCTGAAGCGTCTGGCGGTGGAAGCAACCATTATCAACAACTGATTACTCTAATTTAAAATACCGGAAATAAATCCGGTATTTTAAAACTATGGGTACGAGTTCACAACTCCGAGCGGTAATGCCAATTTTGCTATTGGCGCAAAATATCAAGAAATGGTAA
>JBAYLX010000094.1:0-3823 GCA_041663885.1 Minisyncoccota bacterium
CGATGGGATGGATACCAAGTTGTTGGATTTGTCGCGGGTTTCTCATACTCGCGCCGGCGGACGACGGTTGCGTTTTCGGGCAATTGTGATCAGCGGAGACAAGGCCGGGAAAGTCGGTTTGGGCGTCGCCTCCGGATTGGATGTCGCTCAAGCGGTGGAGAAGGCTACCATCCAGTCAAAAAAGAATATGACGATAGTGCCGGTAGTCAAAGGTACTATTTCGCACGAGGTTATTGCCAAAGTGGGGCCGGCGCAAGTGATGATAAAACCGCAGCGTAAGGGTCGGGGATTGATGGCAGGCGGAGTTGTTCGTTTGATTTGCCAGCTGGCGGGGATTAAAGACATTTCTTCCAAAATGCTGGGGACGACCAAAAATAAGCTTAACAATGCGCGCGCGACCATAAAAGCTTTCGAATATTTAAATCGTCAAGTTGCGAAAAAACTGGTTGTGGCTAAAGAGAAGTCAGTTAAAGCGGAATAATTTCTAATTTTGTAACATGCAGATACATCAAATTGCCGTGCAACATCCGGCGAAATCAAGAAAACGCGTTGGCCGGGGAGGGAAACGCGGGACATATTCGGGTCATGGCGGCAAAGGGCAAACTGCGCGTTCGGGCAGGAATTTTCGTCCGATCGTCAGGGAGGTTCTGAAGCGTTATCCGAAGTTGAGGGGCTATAAGAATGTGTCTGCTCGCGTGGGAGCACAGACAGTAAACGTCAAAACGCTTGAAGCCAAATTTGAAAAAGGACAGATCGTAAGTCCGCGGATTTTGGTTGAAAAAAACATCGCCTCGCGTGTTTCAGGAAAGTATCCGCAAATAAAAATATTAAGCACGGGCACGATTTCAAAAAATTTGATAATCGAGGGATGTGAAGTTTCCAAAGTTGCCAAAGAAAAAATAGAAAAATCAGGAGGAACGATCAAATAAATTTCAAAATCCAAATATCAAATGACAAATAAGACCAGTATTTGGCTTTGACATTTGGCATTTGAGCTTTGACATTTTTACTATGTGGTACCAAACCGTGATCCAGGCTTTTAAAATCAAAGATCTCCGTTTCAAGATCCTTTTTGTGCTTGGGGCTTTTGTGTTGTTCCGGGTCATGGCCAATATTCCGATTCCCGGGATTGATGCCGTAAATTTGAAAAACTTTTTCAATCAGTTTCAGATGTTTGCGCTTTTGGGGGCGTTCACCGGCGGGTCAATGGACCGTTTGTCGATGGCGATGTTGGGGCTTGGGCCTTATATTACCGCAATCATCATTTTGCAGTTGTTGACAATGATTTTTCCGCGTCTGGAAAAAATGTACAAGGAAGAGGGCGAAGCGGGGAGAACGAAATTCAACCAATATGCTCGGATCGCGTCGGTTCCGCTGGCGCTTTTGCAGGGTTACGCGATGCTGGTTCTACTCGAACGCCAAGGCGTAATCCATTTTTCGTCATTTTTAGTGATGATCGCTTCTTTGTTGACGATAACAGCCGGGTCGATGTTGCTGATGTGGATCGGCGAGCTTGTGACGGAAAAGGGGATTGGAAACGGCGTGTCGTTGCTTATTTTCGCGGGTATTATCGCGGATTTTCCTAAAAATATCCAACAACTTATATCGGGCTGGGATCAGACGATGATTCCAAGCTATGCGGCTTTTTTTGCAATGTCCATTCTGATGACCGCGGCGGTGGTATTGATCAATGAGGCGCGGCGCAATATTCCCGTGTCATATGCCAAAAGAGTGCGGGGAATGAAAATGGTAGGCGGAGTTTCAACTTATTTGCCGCTTAATATTAATCCCGCGGGCGTTATCCCGATCATTTTTGCACTTTCGATTTTGCTTTTCCCTTCCATGGTTGCCAATTTCTTTGTATCGGTGCCGGGGTGGATTGGTAATGCAGCCCAAACAACAATCAATTTGTTTAGCGGGAGTAGCCCGTTCTATGTTGTTTCCTATTTTGTTTTAGTGGTGCTTTTCACTTATTTCTATACCGCAGTAACTTTTGATCCAAAACAGATTTCGACCAATTTGCAGAAAATGGGAGGTTTTATTCCTGGAATCCGTCCGGGCCAGCCCACTGCGGATTTTCTTCATTACATTTTAAATCGGGTTTTGCTTGTCGGGGCGATTTTTTTGGGGATTATCGCGATTACGCCGCAAGTTGTCGGTTCATTTACTGGGATTAACGCGTTCAGCTTTTTGGTCGGCGGCACTTCGCTGTTGATCGCGGTGAGCGTTATTTTGGAAACAGTGCGCCAGATCAAGGCGCAGCTGCAAATGCGCGAATATGAAACTTTTTAATAACACTTCAAAAACCAGCGACGGGGTGAAAGCAACTTTAAAAAATCTCAACGGCAACCATATCCAAAAAGTAATTTTGCTTTTCGGGCCTCCAGGGGCGGGCAAGGGGACGCAGTCGGAATTACTGGCGTCCAAATTTTATTTTTATAATTTGGATACCAGCCGTATCCTGGAAGAGAAATTTAAAAATGCCAAACCGGGCGAAAGGGCTGAGATAAGCGGCCAGCAGTATTCGGTGGACGAAGAGCTTGCGAAGAGGCGCAAGGGCGTGCTTTGTTCGGTTGGATTTACGGCTTGCCTGATGAATAAAAGAATCACTGAGATCCATGGATTGGGGAAGTCATTGATTCTATCCGGTTCGCCGCGATCACTGCCGGAGGCGGAAATTGAAATGCCGATTTTGGAAGATTTGTATGGCAAAGATAATATCCATGTTCTTTTTCTTGATCTTCCTGCCGAACAAACGATTTTCAGGAACAGTAATCGTCGCATTTGTGAATTAATGCATCATTCAATACTTTACATTCCCGAAAATGCCGATTTAAAACGATGCCCTCTAGATGGTTCGAGGCTGATTCATCGCGATTTGGATAACGTGGAAACCATAAAACTTCGGTTGGAAGAATATGAGCAGACGGCTGCGCCACTGGAAGAATTTTATCGCCAGGGAGAATACAATCTCAAAAAGATCAATGCCAATCAGTATGTGGAAAATGTTTTTGCGGATATTTTGGAAGCACTTGGTCCTGGATTCAAGGTTTACGAAGTTTAAAATTTGAGATACTGCCCCCGCCAAAGGCGGGGGCAGTTTTTAAAACGATGATTCTACTGAAAACAAACAAGGAGATTGAAATGATGGCGCAAGGCGGCCGGATTTTGGGGTCGATTTTGCAGCGATTGAAAAAAGAAGTTGCTGCAGGCGTGGCCATCCAGGATATCGATGCCTTGGCGGAACGTTTGATTTTGGAGAGCGGCGGAAAGCCATCGTTTAAATTGCCGGAAAAAGAGGGTGGCGGCGGGTTCCCGGCCACCACTTGCATTTCGATCAACGAAGAAATCGTTCACGGGATTCCCGGGAAAAGAATCATTAAAGAGGGCGATTTGGTGACGGTTGACGTGGGTATGGTTTATCTTGGTTTTCACACCGACACCGCCCTAACCGTGGGCGTGGGCCAGATCGATCCGGAAATGAACCGCATGCTTAGGGTTTGCAAAAAAGCGTTGAAATACGCGATCAAAAAAGGCCGCGCGGGAAACACTTTCGGAGATGTGGGAAATACGATTGAGCGTTATGTCGAAAGCCAGGGATTTTGTGTAATTTCGGATTTGTGCGGACACGGGATCGGCCGCGGCTTGCATGAAGATCCGCAAGTTCTTAACTACGGCCGGCGGCATAAAGGGGCAGTGATCAAGCCGGGAATGGTTTATTGCCCGGAACCAATGATCACCAATGGCGATCCTGACATTGTGCGGGATAAAAACGGCTGGACATATCGCGTCAAAGACGGCAGTTTTGCGGCGCATTTTGAAC
>JBAYLX010000095.1:0-3810 GCA_041663885.1 Minisyncoccota bacterium
ATACGGCTCCATTTCCTCCAGCACCAACACCTTTTTCAATCCCTTAATGAAATCCTTGATCTTTTTTTCGGGCAAAGGATGAAACATTCCCAGCTTCATCACCGGCAGATTTGCACCTAGCTCATCCATCGCTTCCTTGCAGTGCAAATACGCAATTCCCGATGTAATTATTCCCAACGGCTGTTTTTTCCCTTTAATGATGCCTTCGATCCGGCTCAATTTGCTTTTCTCGAAATACGCTTCCAATTTTTGTTCGCGCTCCAGCATCTCTTTTTTCATTTCGTGCAAACGCGGCATCATAGTTACGTATTTGCGCCTGTCCCGCACAAACTCCCCTTTCAAATTGATTTTGCGGCCCGGGTCAAGTTCGCCCAGCTCCACCAGCGCCCGCTGGTGTGCCGTGCGCGTGGTGATGCGCACAATCACCGGCAAACCGAATTTTTCCGAAATATTAAAAGCTTCCATCGTGTAATCTTTGCATTCCTGTGCGTCGGAAGGTTCCAGCATTGGTAAATGGGCCAAAACCGAAAACGGCCGGGTATTCTCCTCACTTTGCGCCGAACTGTGGCACGAAGGGTCATCGGCCAGAAAGATCACCATTGGCGCTTTTGTCCCCGTATAGGCCAGCGGCAAAAGCGGCTCCAGCGCCACATTCAAGCCGAAATTCTTCATTGCTACCAATGTTTTCAGCCCCGAAAAATTCGCACCGATCGCCGCCTCCATCGCGGTTTTTTCATTGGTGGAAAATTCAAACAAAAATTTGGGATCGCCTTTCAACTCCTTTTGCAGCGCATAAAAGTTATTGCCGATCTCCGATGCCGGCGTGCCCGGATATGTGGCAACAAACTGCACCCCGCACTCCAGCGCCCCGCGGATGATCGCCTCATTCCCCAAAAACATCACCCTCTTCCCCTTCGAATTTTCAAGTAATTTATTCATATCAAAAATTTAAAGTTAAAATATCAAAAATCAAAATAACAATGCAAAATTCAAAATGACAAATCAATTTTAACATTTTGAACTGTCATTTTCCATTTTGATCTTTTATTTTTTAATTTGAATTATTTCACTGCCACAGTCTTTACCATATTGCGAGACATGTTCTCCGTGAAATAACCGACCAGATCGGCAAAAGAATCGAAAGTTTTCGGATTGCCTTTGGGTTTTCCAAAGCCGTAAGAAACATAAACAAAATCCATACCCGCCGACCGCGTTGCTTCCTCGTCCGAAGCCGTGTCGCCGACATAGACCGGATTTTCCAAAGAAAAATCCTTTCTCATCCTTGCCAACATCTCATTCTTCGGCAAACCCGACATCCCATTGCAATCAAACCCGCTGATTACCGGCTCAAATTTGGAAAAATCAAGAAACACCCGCACATACCAATCCGTGCAATTGCTCACGATAAATATTTTGTAATGACTGGCAAGTTTTTTAATTCCATCAATAACCCCGCCATAAAACATGCCCCCTTGCGTTCTAATCGCGTCACTTTCGCAAATATCAAGCGTTTCAACTAAATTAGGATAAGTTCCATATAGCCCGGGAAAAAGAATATTAACCGCTTCTTCTTGCGTTTTACCCGCCAAGTTTTCTATTTGCAATGGAAAAATTATTTTTTTAATCCCAAGTTTTTCCAACCCGTCATTCCAGCCCTTGGCCGTGGCCGCGCACGCATTCCAAAGCGTACCGTCAATGTCAAAAATAATTGCGTCGTTTTCCATACAGCTTATTCCACTGTTACCGATTTTGCCAAATTCCTGGGCTTATCGATGTCGCAACCGCGCGCCAAAGCGGCATAATAAGAAAGCAATTGCACAACAACTGCGGAAACTATCGGCGTGAGCATTTCCAAAGTTTTTGGAATATAAACCACGTCATCGGCAATGCTCGCAATATCTTCGTTGCCTTCGGTGGCAACCGCAATAATCTTGGCTTTGCGCGCTTTCATTTCCATAATATTGGAAATATTTTTCTCATAGACTGAATCGCTGGGGCAAATGGCCACCACCGGAAACCCATCTTCAACTAATGCGATCCAGCCATGCTTCATTTCTCCCGCGGCCACGCCTTCGGCATGGATATAAGAAAGTTCTTTCATTTTGAGCGCGCCCTCCATCGCGATCGGATAATTATATTTCCGGCCGATAAACAGCATGCTTTGAGCATCCTTGTATTTTTCGGCGATCGTTTTTGTTTGCGGCGCGCTTTGCAGCACTTTTTCCACTAATTCTGGAATTCTTGCTAATTCATCAACAATCCTCTGCCCCATCACCAGCGACAATTGGCGTTGCCGGCCCAAATACAGCGCCACCAATGCCAAAACCGCCAGCTGCGAAGTGAACGCCTTGGTAGACGCCACGCCAATCTCCGGACCCGCATGATTATATATCCCGGCATCGGTCTCGCGCGCCTGGGTTGATTCAATGGCATTAGTGATCCCGATCGTCATCACGCCTTTTGATTTAGCTTCGCGGATTGCCGCCAAAGTATCCGCGGTTTCCCCAGACTGCGAAATCGCCAACATCGCGCAATCACGATTAATCGTTGATTTGCGATAACGAAATTCCGACGCCGACACCATTTTGGCAGTAATCCCCGCATATTCTTCAAGCATTATCTCCCCTTCCAATGCCGCGTAACTGGCGGTGCCGCAAGCAATAAGATATATCCGTTCAATTTCACGCAATCTTTCTTCAACCGGCATCAAACCGCCCAGCTTGGCATTGCCAACTTCGGGCAACAAGCGGCCGCGCAGAGAATTGCGCAAGCTTTCAGGCTGCTCCATGATTTCCTTCAACATAAAATGCGGATACTCGCCTTTTTCCACATCCTTGGCATCCCACTCAATTTCTTGAGGAACCCGATCGGCATAAATGAAATAGTTTTCCGGCGTAAGCGTGGCGATCTCGCCTTCATTCAAATAAACAACTTTTTTGGTATTGGCCACCACCGCCGCCGGATCCGAGGCGACCAAGAATTCGTTGTCGCCGATGCCGATCAACAACGGGCTGCCTGACCGGGCCGCCACAATTTTATTTGGGTCGTTTTTGGAAAGCACCACGATGCCGTAAGTTCCGCGTACTTTTGCCACGGCCTTTTTTACCGCCCGTTCCAGATTGCCATCGAAAAATTTTTCGATCAAGTGCGCCAACACTTCGGTGTCGGTCTGCGAAATAAACGCGTGGCCTTCGGCCTCCAATTCCTTTTTCAACTCTTTGTAATTTTCAATTATGCCGTTGTGAACCACTGAAATATCGCCCTTGCAATCCAAATGCGGATGCGCGTTAACATCAGTCACGCCGCCGTGAGTGGCCCAGCGGGTATGCGCGTGGCCGATATTGCCCACAACATTCATGGCATCCAACTCCTGATCCGCGCCCGAAATCTTGCCCACCTTTTTAAAAGTGGAAAATTCTTTGCTTTTATCCTGGATGCAAAAACCAAAGCTGTCATAGCCCCGATATTCCATCCGCTTGAGCCCGGAAATCAAAACCGGGAACGCTTCCCTTTTACCAATATAACCGATAATTCCGCACATGTGTTTTTTAATTTACAATTCACATTCTCCCGCCTCCGGCACGATCCCGCCCTGCGGAACAATTTTCAATGAATAAACACGACCCATTGAAAATTCAACGAAAACTGCAAACCTGTTAAATTTGTAATTGCATTTAAACGACAAAATTTATTAATCTGCCTTTGGCATAAACCACTTTTTTTACCGGTTTATTATCTATCCATTGTTGCACTATTAGTGATGATTTTGCAAGTTCAACCGCATTTTCTTCTCCAATCTCAACCGGAACC
>JBAYLX010000096.1:0-3783 GCA_041663885.1 Minisyncoccota bacterium
GATTTTGGCGGCATTACCAAAACTGCGGTGGCGCAGTTCCAGCAGAAATATGCCAATGAGATTTTAACTCCTTACGGGTTGCGCTACGGATCGGGGAATGTGGGGAATGCGACGCGGGGGAAGATTAACTCGCTGATTGAGTGATTGTTGTCCTATAATTGTTGACTTCTAGGACGATATTATGTAATATTGTCTTATATGGAGAATAATATAAAACAAACATTAAGGCAAATGCTTGAAGGATGGCAGACGAATCCTTTGCCTAAAATATGCGCGCGGGAAATAGATCTTGCCAATTATTTTGATCCCAATTTAAAGAAAATAATTTCCGTAACCGGTTTCCGGCGCACTGGAAAAACTTTTTTGCTTTTTGATTTTGCGCAAAAATACGGAAAAGAAAATTGTGTTTATTTGAATTTGGAGGACGAAAGATTGCCCAAAGATATTTCGGTTTTAACTCAATTCATTGAGGTCTTGGAAGAAATAAAAGGAGAAAAACCATTGCTGCTGCTGATGGATGAAATTCAGGAAATTCCCGATTGGAGCCGGTGGGCGCGCCGCGTTAACGAAACAACCCGTTACCGGCTGATATTGAGCGGATCATCTTCAAAATTATCCTCAGCGGAAATTCCCACTGAATTAAGAGGACGAACTTTGACGGTTCAGATTTTTCCGCTAAGCTGGCGGGAATATCTGCAATTTAAAAAAGAAGATTTGGCGCGGCTGCCCCTGGAAAAGAAACTTTATTTTTTACGGGATTATTTGAATTTCGGAGGAATGCCCGAGATTGTTTTGGCGCAGGAGGGTTTGTGCTCAATGCTTTTGGACGACTATTACCAGACGCTGGTGCAAAGAGACATTATCGGGAGGCAAAAAATAAGAAACAGAAATGCGTTGCGCGATCTTTTAAAATTGGCCTTGAACGCCAAGGATTTCACTTATTCAAAATTTGCCAACACTTTAAAAAGTTTGGGGCATAAAATCGGGAAAAGCACGGTTGTTGATTATTTGAAAGCGGCGCAAAACGCGTATTTCTTTTCAATATTGGAAACCGGATCGGCAAGTGTAAAAAAAAGAATACAATCGGTTAAAAAAATATATCCCACCGACACTTTTTTTTCGTCGCGCTACGGAGCGATTTTTTCTGAAAATATCGGTCATTTGATGGAGCAGGCGGTTTATCTGGAATTTTTAAGAAAACGGGCACGATCCGGAATTTCGGAAGTATTTTTTTGGAAGGATTATCTTGGGCATGAAGTGGATTTTTTATTGATGAAAAATAGCGCGGCAACGGCTTTATATCAAGTAACTTATGCCGAAATTATGGCCGATGTCGCGCTTCGGGAAATTAAATCGCTGCTTTGCGCGGCGCAGAAACTTTCCTGTTCCGATTTAACGATAATCACTTGGAGTTTGGAAACGGAAACACATACGGATGGAAAAAAAATAAAGTTTATTCCCTTGTGGAAATTTTTATCCGAAAAACAAAGCGATTTATAATTCCAGCAAAAGTACGCCCAAGGAATTCTCGCGCCCTATGGCTTGCGCGGTGGTTCGGGGAATGTGGGGAATGTGACGATGAAAAAAATTAATTTATTGATTGTGGTAAAATAAATTAATAAATAATTCTTAATGGAAAGAGAAAATATTTTTAAGCATTTTTTATTTTTTTGTATTTTATGCTTAGTACCATTCGTTTATGAATCGGTTGAGGCTTCGGTTTGCACGCCTAACGCGGTCAGCGGGTGCAAGGTTTGCAATTCCGCGGGGGCTGCCTGGGTTGATACGAATTCAAAATGCGCCGCGGGAGAAAGTTGCAGCAACGGAGTTTGCGCGCCGCAAATCAATGTTGCTCTCGGGGGTGAGGAAATGGTTTTTGATTGGTCAAGGGATAAATGCAACAGTAATGACATCCCGGATATTGCCGCCCATGCGTTTAAAGACAACAGCAGCAAGGTGCAAATTATCGCCAGCCATTTTGAAAATCGCCGTTTTATCGGTGAAACTTTGGGCGCCGTAAAAAAGGATTGCAGCGGTTTGATAATGGATTCGCACTACAACTCCGATCCCGCGCAGTTTAATGACCATGAATGGATTGCCGCGCCTTACACGATTGATGGCGCAAAAATCTATGCGTTGGTTCATGACGAATACCAAGGATACAAATATAATACGGCGGGAGTTTGCAAAACGGGGGTGTATGCGGATTGCTGGTATAATTCAATTACAGCGGCGATATCCGCGAACAGCGGCCGGAGTTACAGCCATGCAGCCGCGCCGAACAATGAAGTAGCGGCGCCTATTTTTAAATATAATGGAAGCTCAAAAGGGCATATAGGATATTTTCAGCCAAGCAATATCATTAAAGGGAACGACGGATATTATTATTCAATTGTTTTTACGACAGGGCCTGCTTCTTACGATGGCCAAGCCAATCCGCAAAAGGGCGGATCGTGCCTTATGCGCGCTCGCGAAATCAGCGAATTGTCATCGGGAGGAAAAACCGAATGGCGATTTTGGAATGGCACTGATTTTGGCGTTGCAAATAAAGACCCTTACCGCCAAAGTATTGATCTTGCCAGCCAGGTTTGCTCGCCTTTAAAAAATGTTGGCGGTTTGTATTCTGTCACATGGAACAGCTATCTTGGCAAATATATCGGGGTTTTGGCGAAGGGCGCTGCTCAAAGCCGTTATATCGCTTATTCGCTTTCCGACAATCTTTTGGATTGGTCGGCTCCGCAAAATATCCGCATCTCAAAAACTCATCTCGAGCCCGGAGGAGAAGCTTATTTTTCGTTGATCGATCCCACAGTCATTGAAAACGGGACTGACGTCCAGACGCGGAATTTTGAAAAAAGCGACAATGCTTTTTATATTTATTTCACAAGAATGAACGGAGATTTGACGAATGGCATCAATACGATGGATCGGGATCTGATAAGAGTTCCCGTAACCTTGGCTAAAGTTAATCCCGCGCCTAAAGGTTCTTTTGATGCCGCGACTTGCAATCAATTTGCCGGCTGGGCGTGCGACCAAAGCGATTATGCCAAACCGCTTTCAATTCATTTTTACGCCGACGGGCAAGCGGGGAAAGGCGGAACAATCGTCGGTTCGGCGACTGCCGATACTCAAAGGGAAGCAGGCGTGGCCAGCAGCTGCGGCGGCAATGCTAATCATGGTTTTTCTTTTACGATTCCGGCAAGTTTAAAAAATGGGAAATCGCATACGATTTATCCGTACGCGATCGGTATTCCAAACGGAAACTCTTTACTGGGAAATAAAACAATTACCTGCTCGCCGTCGCCAACCTGTTCAAATGAATGTACTAATGGCGTTAAACAATGCGCCGGCACCACCGGCTACAAGACCTGCGCTGCTACCAACGGCTGTCTCAAATGGGGCGCAACTGCTAACTGTCCCACCGGCCAAGCTTGTTCTGGCGCGGGCGTGTGCGCCGCGCCGGCGTGCGTTCCCAAAACCTGCATTACTTTGGGTAATTATCAATGCAATAGCTGGAGCGATGGTTGCGGCAAAACTCTGAATTGCGGAACTTGCACTGCGAACAAAACTTGTTCCAACGGCAAATGCGTATCAAATTGCACTACCCACGCATCCAAGAAATGCGAGAGCGGCAAATTATATTGGTACAACTCCTGCAACGCCAAGGAAGGATTGATCCAGGATTGCGGCAGCGACCAACCAACTTTAATCTACCGATGTAACGGCAATTGGACACAAAAAGAAACGATTGAAAAAGGCTGTGCCAACAATGCCTGCACCAGC
>JBAYLX010000097.1:0-3766 GCA_041663885.1 Minisyncoccota bacterium
AAAAACTCCGCACAAGCGGAGTTTTGTTTTTTAATAAAAAAAGTGATTGCATTAAGCAACCCTCCGTATCGTCATCATTTCAAGAATTTGCATGTCGGTTTCGCTAAGCCCCCAAAGGGTAGCACAATCAAAACCGATAATGACGATTTCCCGCCGATGCCCGAAAGGATATTTAACAACGATCATCCAACAATCGCCGATCAAATCGCTCCTTTCGAGCCAGTAATCACAATCCCATTCACCGGCACCCAATATTTCACCATCTTCTTTCAAAGACGTGATGATCTTATTGGCGATACCGGACTCAACCATTTCGCGCCTGCATATAATCTTTTCCATTCAAACCACCTAACTGCCAAGGCTGGCGCGCTTTAAATTTTGAATTTTGAATTACTTACTCAAAACGTAAAATTATTTAAAGTGTAAAGTTCTTGCGCTGTCATTAGAAAAACATATTTTATTTGTTTTGTCAAGATGGCTAACCCTATCCCATAAGCGTATAATAAAGTTACTTTGAATTTTTTTGAAAATTGAAACATTGGAAATTCATTGAAAATTGGAAATTGATAATTGAAAATTTATGATTATTTTAGGTATTGACCCCGGACTGGCCACCACCGGATTCGGCGTGGTGTGTCCCAACAAAGCCAACACTTCCAAGCTTAAGTGTGTGGCCTATGGCACCATCGATACCAAGCCCGACCTCATCCTGCCCGAACGGCTGAAAAAAATTCATAACGATTTGGCCCGGGTAATCACCCAATACCAGCCAAAAGCTTTGGTGATGGAAAATGTATTTTTCTTCAAAAACGCCAAAACCATCGTGCCAGTTTGTCAGGCGCAGGGAGTCATCCTGCTGGCCGCGGCTAAAAAAAACATCCCGGTATACCGTTATACGCCCATCGAGGTTAAGATGACCATCACAGGCTTCGTAAAGGCGGATAAAAAAGACGTCCAGCGGGAAATCCGCAAAATTTTGCGGCTTGAAGAGATACCCAAGCCCGACGACGCCGCCGACGCGCTTTCCATCGCGGCCACCTATTTAATCCGCAGTTTAAATTTATAATTTGCATTGCATTTGTAGGGGCGAGCCTTGTGCCCGCTTTTGTAATTCGGCAACCAAAAGAGCGGACATGAAGCCCGCCCCTACATAAAATCCACAATCAATTCACAGAGTTGTTCCCAGCTTATGCAATTTTGAAAAATTTGGATTTACCGATTTGAACCACCGTTCCCGATTTGATTTCAATCGCTTCTTTCCAATCGGTTTTCACTTTGCCGTCAATTTTAACGCCGCCTTGTTCAGACAACCGCCGCGCTTCTCCCTTGGAAGCCGCCGCACCCAATGCTACCAGTAAATCCGGAACGCCCAATGTCTTTTCTTTGATTGCGATTGTTGGAATATCGCTCGGCAGATTTCCCTCCTGCGCCACGCGCACAAATTCCTGCCGGGCGACATCCGCCGCTCCGGGATTGTGGAATATCGACACAATCCTGTGTGCCAATTCCATTTTGGCGTCGCGCGGATGAACCGCCTCTTTTCCAACCGCGGCTTTTTTGGCATCAATTTCCGCCACGGAAACATCGGTCAACAACTCGAAATAATTCCACATCAAATTATCGGGAACCGCCATAACCTGGGTAAACATTTTTACCGGGGTTTCGTCAATCTTGATATAATTGCCCACTGATTTGCTCATTTTCTTTTCGCCATCGATCCCGATCAGCAACGGCACTGTCATCACATCCTGCTCGGCTTGGCCAAACGCCCTCTGGACTTTGCGGCCGAACAAAAGGTTCAATCGCTGGTCATAGCCCCCCAATTCAACGTCGGCATTCACCGCCACCGAATCATACCCCTGCAAAAGCGGATACAATAGCTCCAGCATACTCACATCCACCCCGTCCTTGAGGCGTTTTTGGAAATCTTCACGCTCGATCAATCGCGCTACTGTGAACCTTCCCGTCAAATCCATTAAAAATGACATTGATTTTGGACCAAACCATTCTCGATTATAATGCACCTCCGCCTCGTCCATATTGAGCACTTTAGAGGCTTGCCGAATATAATCTTTCATGTTATCCCGAATTTGCGCCTCGGTTAATGGCGGGCGCGATGTCGTTCGACCCGAAGGATCGCCGATCAAAGTGGTGAAATCGCCGATTATTAAAACCGCTTTGTGGCCCAATTCCTGGAATTGGCGCAACTTGCGCAAACCCACCGAATGCCCCAAATGAATATCGGCACCCGTAGGATCAATGCCAAGCTTGATGCGCAATTGCTTGCCCGCCGCCATTTTTTTGGCTAAATTGTTTTTATCGATCACATCCTCTACTCCGCGCCCAAGCACTTCTTTGATTTTTAACGGATCAGTATTTATATCCATATAAATTCATCTTACAATAAAATAACACTCTCCACATAATATAGCTTCTAAAAAAAAACCAACAAAATGTCAATCCTATCTTTTAAAAAAGGAAAAAACAGCCTGGCTTCAAAGACCGCGGATATTTTCATCAAAACACTGGGCACGATTGCGGTATTGGCACTCATGGCAACAACTATCGCCGGCATGCTTTTTATTTACTACACCCGCGATTTGCCCCGGCCCGAAAAGTTCTCCGAGAAAACCACTAATCAATCGACAAAAATATACGACCGCACCGGTTCGATATTGTTATACGAAATTTACGGTGAGGAAAAGCGCAGCTGGGTGCCGTTTGACCAAATCCCCGAAACGGTAAAAAAAATGGCGGTTGCCGCTGAAGATAAAAATTTTTACAAAAACAATATCGGTATCGATATTGATGGTATAACGCGTTCTTTTTTGAATTATTTCAAAACAAAAAAAATTTCCATGGGGGGATCAACTATTCCCCAACAATTAATCCGCTCGACGTTTTTAACCAATGAAAAAACCGCAGAAAGAAAGATCCGGGAAATTTCAATGGCGATTGAACTGACGCGCCGATACTCAAAAGACCAGGTACTGGAATGGTATTTAAACCAAGTTCCTTTTGGACAAAACACTTATGGTATCGGCGCCGCCAGCGCCAACTATTTCAACAAACCGCTCGCCAACCTCACTCTCGCCGAACAAGCAACTCTGATTTCATTAATCCAGCTGCCATCGTATTACCCAAGCCATTTTGACGAATTGATGGACAGGAAAAATTACGTTTTAAACCGGATGGTCGGTGATGGATACCTAAACAGTCAAGCCGCCGAAGACGCAAAAAAACTAGAGGTTAAATTTGTCGAGAAAAAAAACGAAATTAAAGCCCCTTATTTCACTCTTTGGATAAAACAACAACTCGAACAGCAATACGGCAAACAATTCCTTGAACAAAACGGATTAACCGTAACCACCTCTTTGGATTGGAATATGCAACAAACCGCTGAAGCTGTGGTTCGCGACGGGGTGAAAAAAAACGCCGCTTACAATGCCTATAATGCCGCGCTGGTTTCTATTGACCCGAAAACCGGAGAAGTTTTAGCAATGACGGTTGGCACTGGTGATTATTACGCCGAATCTTATCCCAAGGATTGCAAACCCGGAGTGGATTGTCTTTTTGATCCGCAATATAACGTTGCGGTCATGACCCCCGGCCGGCAACCCGGATCATCCTTCAAACCGTTCGTATATGCCACCGCATTCGAAAAAGGGTATTCAGACACCACGATCGTCAATGACACCCCCACTTGTTTTGGTAAATGGGGCGGCAAGGAATATTGCCCAAGAAACTACACCGGAACATTCCACGG
>JBAYLX010000098.1:0-3707 GCA_041663885.1 Minisyncoccota bacterium
AACGGCAACCCTAAAAGGAATTTACCCCTCCCCGCCATTTTCTTGGCATATTCCTGACGCCAATCCAATCTTTCTTTGCGGATGATCGCGCTGTCGCATAAAACCATTTTTTCCATCTTATCAGGATGCTTTGCGGCGTAAACCGCAGCTACCCCGCCGCCAAACGAATGCCCGAGCAAATAAAATTTTTCTAATCCCAGTTGGGCGGCAAAATCTTCAACAAATTTCACGTAATCATCAACTTTCCAAGGTTTTTCCGGCTCCTGGCTTTTCCCAAACCCCGACATATCCGGACAAACCACCCCAAACCCATCCCGCGCCAAACCCTCCGCCACCCCCACCCAAGATCCTGACCCAATCCCCCACCCGTGCAACACCAAAACCACCGGTTTATCCTCCGAAACTTTAGCGAAGGAGGGCAACTCCTTGCCATAAGCCTTGTAGTTTTCCGCTAAATCATTAATTATGATTTTTTGTTCCTTCATCTTGACAAATTAAAAAAAGTAATATAATAAAATTTTAGTGAGGTGAGCCGCATGAATGACACTTGGGAATTAATCAGAAATGTGATTGTTGGAATGATCTTAATGATCGTGCTTGCATCAATATTTCAACGATTACTATCTGTTTAACCGAACAAAACGACTTGTTTATTTTTTGTTTGGCATATACTTTGTGAGTTATCACTCACTTATTTTTTTACCAAAACTTGATTTAAAGATTTCCGGTTTGAGAGGGTTGAGGCGCAGTATCTTTGCCGGTATTGCGGCTTTTTTTAATTCGGATTCGAGGTTAGCGGTAAATGAATTCTGATCGTAGCCCAGGCCGATGATATCGGGCTTTATTTTTTTTATGATTTCGTAGGGGTTGCCGATGTTGCCCAGCATTGCCTCGTCAACCAGTTTGCACTGTTTGACTGCCTTTAGGCGCAATAATTCGCTGCGTTTGGGGAAATTTCCTTTCACTTCATTCACGGTCACATCCCGGCCAACAACCACCACTAGATAATCGCCAAGCTTTTTCGCCTGCTCGAAAAAATTAACATGGCCGGCATGAAGACCGTCGAAAGTGCCGAATACGAGAACCTTTTTCAAGTTAAAAATGTAAAAATCAAAAATCAAAATGACAATGTAAGGTTGCAAAATATCGCAATATAGACATTTTACATTTTAAATTGTCATTTTACATTTTGATATTTTATCTTTTAATTTCTTTTATTCCTCCCATAAACGGCTGCAAAACCTTGGGTATGGCCACGGATCCGTCAGCCTGTTGGTTATTTTCCAGGATTGCGATTAAAATGCGCGGGCTGGCGACCACCGTGTTGTTGAGCATATGTGGGTATTTGATCTCGCCTTCTTTGTCGCGGTAGCGCGTGCTCAAACGGCGGGATTGCCAGTCGGTGAGGTTGGAATCGGAATGGGTCTCGCCATAGGCATTGCGGCTGGGCATCCAGGTTTCCAGGTCGTACATTTTATATTTGCCCATGCCCATATCGCCGGTACAAATGCTCAAAACCCGGTGCGGCAATTCCAAATCTTTCAAAATTTCCTGGGAAATTTCGCGCATGGTTTCCAGCCATTGGCTTGATTCTTCAATATCGTTTTTACAGATCACCACTTGTTCCACTTTCATAAATTCATGCACGCGATACAAACCCTTGGCGTCTTTGCCGTAACTGCCAACTTCGGAACGGTAGCACTGGGAAATACCGCACATTTTAACGGGCAAATCTTTTTCGTTGAGGATTTTTCCCGCGTGATAGGCCAGCAAAGACGGTTCCGCGGTTCCAGTTAAATACGCGGGTTCGCTGATATCTTCGCCGCTTTCCAGTTTGCCGGGATTGCCGATCTGGTATAGCTCATCTTTTCCCGCGGGAAAATGGCCGCTGCCGATGAGCGCGAATTCGCGCAGAATCGTGGGCGGCACGAACATCGTGAACCCTTTTTCCCGCATTTTGTTCAGTGCGTGGAAAAATATTGCAAAATGCAAAAATACCGCCTCGTTTTTGAGGTAGTAACCGCGGAAACCGCTGGTTTTCACGCCCGCCTCGGTATCGATCAAATCCAAATCCTTTCCGATCTGAATGTGGTCTTTGACCGGAAAATCAAACTTTCTCGGTTCGCCCCAGGTTTGAGAAACCACGTTTCCGCTTTCGTCCTGACCCACCGGGGAATCGTCGGATGGGAGATTGGGAACCAAAAGCATTATTTGCTCGAATTCGTTTTCAAGATCTTTTGATTTTTTTTCCAGATTGCCCACGTTTTCATCGAGCGCCTTCATTGCCTTAATTATCGCGTCGCGCTCAATCTGGTCTTTTGCCTGGGGGATCGCTTTTGAAGCCTTATTTTTTTCGGCCGCGATCGCTTCCAGCTCTTGCTTGGCCTTTATCCTCCTTTGGTCGATCTCGAGCAGATAATCAATGTCGCATTTGATGTTTTTTTTGGCGCACGCGTCTTTGATGGCGTCGGGATTTTGACGGATGAATTTAATATCTAACATACTGAACAAATTTTCAATTTTCAATTTTCAATTTTCAAAAAATTTTCAATGATTTAATTTTCAATGAAAACCAGAAAATGGAAAACGTCATAGAAATTTAAATTATGTTTATTTACCGATTTATTTGCTAGGGCGCGAACCCAGATCGAGTTCCTTGGGTTCGGAACCGGTATTTCGGGGTTTCATGATCGGAAACAGGATAATTTCGCGCAGGGCGTTGGAATCGGTTAGCAGGGCGACCAAGCGGTCGATGCCCATTCCCAACCCGGCCGCGGGCGGCATGCCGTGTTCCAGAGCCTCGATAAAATCCGTGTCGGTGCGCTGGGCTTCTTCAAAACCGAGCTTAAACATTTCTTCCTGCTCTTTAAACCGGTCATTTTGCTCGACCGGGTCGTTTTGCTCGGAAAAAGCATTGACCACTTCAAAGCCGTTGATCAAAAGCTGGAAATTGGCGATCATGGGCGAATCCATTCCTAATTGTTTGGCCAAGGGTTTGCATTCTTTGGGATAGTTGATCAAGAATGTCGGCTGGATGATTTGGGGCCGGCAGAATTTTTTGTAAATTTCATCGGCAATTTCGGCTTTACCCGCGAATTTGTCGAATTCCACGCCCATATCCTTGGCTTTCGCGGCCAGGCCGTCGCGGTTCAATTCCCAATAATCAACCTTGGCGTATTTTTTCAATAATTCATTAAATTCGATGCGCGGCCAGGGGGTCGTGAAATCGATTTCGTTTCCTTGGTAAACAAGTTTGTTTTTTTTGAAAACTTTTTCCAAAATCTCCGCAAACATTTCCTCGGTGAGTTTCATCAGGTCTTTGTAGCAGGCATAGGCCCAATAGAATTCCAGCATCGTAAAATCCGGATTATGCTGCTTGTCCACGCCCTCATTGCGGAAGCATTTGCCGATCTCATACACTTTTTCAAACCCGCCCACAAGCAAGCGTTTCAGGAATAATTCCGGCGCGATGCGCAAAAAAACATCCATTTCATAAGCATTGAAATGAGTTTTGAACGGCTTGGCGGTTGCGCCGCCATAGATCGTTTGCAAAGTTGGCGTTTCCACTTCCATAAACCCGCGCTCATCCAAAAACGCCCGGATCGCGGTGATTATTTTGGTGCGGATAACCAATTTTTCTTTGACTTCGCTGTTAAAAATCAAATCCAGATAGCGCTTGCGGTAGCGTTCTTCGGCGTCTTGCAGAC
>JBAYLX010000099.1:0-3677 GCA_041663885.1 Minisyncoccota bacterium
CGATATTTACAAAGTTGAAGCACCGTCGCTGCTTTATTCCTCGATAAGCGACGATTTTACGCTTTTTATTTATTCAAACAACGGAAGAAACCGCATTGGCCTTGTCACGGCGATAACAAACGCAAAGACCCTATCGACGGCAATCGAAGGATGGGAGGGGAGTATGATACAGGATACCGATAATCTTTTCAAGCTGCTGGGAAGAAAAACTCAAACCCAAACAAATGGCATTAAATTCACCTCCGGCAGCGGCACTGGCGGCGAAACATACCGTTTTGCGGAATTTTCTCCCATTAGTGACAATTTTTCGATCGCCTACGCCACCTATAAAGATAAATACTTCATATTCACAACTTCAAAGGATTCTTTGGCGAAAATATTCGAACAATTGCCAAAATGACCCAAAGAATGTAAAATGGCAGCAATCGCGTGTAAGATGTTTTTTTATTAAATTACCAAAATGAAAAAAACAAATATCAAAACCAACGATAAATCATTGGATCAAATTGAGGCAAAATTAAAAAAAGAAAAAGTCGCCATCGAAAACGAACTGCTGAAAATCGCCGTCCCCAATAAAAATGTCCCCGGTGATTGGCAAAGCAAGTTCCCTTACGGCAATAGCGAATCCGGAACTGCGGCTCTGGAAAGGCAAGCTGACGAAGTTGAGGAATATTCCACCCGGCTGCCGCTGGAACATAATCTTGAAATAAAATTGGCGGCGGTAGAAGCAGCAATTACTAAAATCGCCAAAGGTACATATGGAAAATGCGAAAAATGCGGCGAGGATATTCCGCTGGAACGGATGGAAATATTCCCTGAAGCCCGTTTTTGCGTTGATTGCCAAGAGTAAGTTTCAAAAAAAACAGCCGCGACGGCTGTTTTTCCCAATTCCAAATTTCTAATTTCAAATTTCAAAACGGAAAAACACTTCTCAATTTGACATTTGTTATTTGAACTTTGAAATTAAATTACCGTGCCTTCACGAATATTTTCGGCGGCAATCACCGGTCTGGAAGCACAAATCATTGAGGTAGAGGTTGAAGCTTCTTACGGTTTGCGGCGGTTTGACATCGTCGGATTGCCCGACAAATCGGTGCAGGAAGCAAAAGAGCGCGTCGGCGCGGCAATCGAAAGCGCCGGGTTCAAATCACCCCATCACGAACCAGTTAAAGTGCTAGTTTCTTTGGCTCCCGCCGACCTCAAAAAAGAAGGTTCTTTGTATGATTTGCCGATCGCTCTCGGCTATTTAGTCGCCGCCCGAAAAATCAAATTCGACCCAACGCAAAAAGTTTTCTTGGGAGAATTGGCTCTCGATGGCAGGCTGCGGCCAGCAAAAGGAACCATAATTTTTTCCATTGCTTGCCGCCAGAAAGGGATAAAAGAAATTATTCTTCCCAAATTGAATTCCAAAGAAGCGAGCTTGATTGACGGATTACGCGTCATTGGCGTAGAAACTCTGGCTCAAGCAATCGACTATCTTGAGGGAAAAATCCAAATCGACCCGGAAAACGCTAAAAGCACAGCTAATGTTTTTGAAACGCACGCCGAAAACGATCTCGGACTGATTTCCGGACAAGAAGCGTCGAAGAGAGCCATGGAAATAGTCGCCTCGGGAGGGCATAACATTTCGATGTGGGGACCGCCAGGAACCGGCAAAACTCTGCTCGCTAAAGCATTACCGACAATTTTGCCGCCGTTATCCTTCGAAGAATCATTGGAAGTGACAAAAATATACAGCGTCTGCGGATTGCTCTCCGCAAATTCGCCATTGGTTCAAAAACGACCTTTCCGGTCGCCGCACCACACCACTTCGGATGCCGCAATCGTCGGTGGCGGCAACCCGCCCCATCCCGGAGAGATCACTCTGGCTCATCGAGGGATTCTTTTCCTTGACGAATTTCCAGAATTCCGGCGCGACACATTGGAATCCCTGCGCCAACCGATCGAAGAGGGGACTATTAGCGTAATACGCGCCCGCCATTCCTTATTCCTGCCCGCACGTTTCACATTGGTCATCGCGTCAAATCCCTGTCCCTGCGGAAATTGGGGCAATTCCGAAAAAAGATGTGTCTGTTCTAATTCCCAAATCCAAATGTATCGAAAGAAATTGTCCGGACCGCTGATGGACCGGATTGATCTGTTTATCAATGTGCCCGCGGTAAAATACGAAAAACTCGCCCACGCCGAATTCGATCAAATCAACAACAGCGCCCGGATAAGGGAAAGGGTTTGCCGCTGCCGCGACATCCAAAAAACGCGCTTCGGCGATTGCCGCACCAACGCGGGAATGGACATCTCCCAAGTTAAAAAATACTGCCAATTAGACAAGCCGTCAGAACAACTTCTGAAAACCGCGGTTAATTCCGCCAAATTATCCGCCCGGGGATACCATCGCGTACTTAAAGTCAGCCGCACCATTGCCGATCTCGCAGAGTCGGAAAACATCCGATTAAATCACATATCCGAAGCCTTGGCATATCGTCCGCAAGAAAATTAAAACACCGCGCTAACGGTGTATTTTTGTATTAAATTACAAAAAGATAAATTATCTGACAAATGGATTGCTCGCGCCGATAACTTCAAAATGAAGATGACATCCGGTCGATTTTCCCGTAGCTCCCATTAGGCCGATCACGTCGCCTTTTTTTACTTCCTGCCCCTGAGCCACAAGCATGGTTTGCAAATGATAATAATGCGTAATCACGGTTCCGCCCATATGGGAAATCGAGATATTGTTACCGGCACCGCCATTCCAGCCAAGCTTGGCTTTAGCTATCGTTCCCGACGCCGCCGCGTATATCGGAGCGCCACAATAGCCGCCCGTCAAATCAACCGCATTCCTGAAGTGAGACCCTTGGGTCCTTTTACAGGCCGATCCGACAGGACAAAGGAAATAGTCCGGTGGCATTGCCGCAAGACTCTGGGCTTCCAATTTTTGGGGCTTGGCATTGCTTATTGTTGAAGAAGGTTTTGGCGCAATAACTATCTGTGGAACCCGGCCACCCGGCACGACAAGCACGTCTCCGACAAAAACATCGTTTTCGCCGGAAAGTTCGTTAAAAGCAACGACATCATCAGGCTTGGCATTGTAATCTTGGGAAATCTTGGCAATAGTGTCTCCCGAAACAACATAATGGATGATACCCGTAACCGGAGGAATGATAAGTCTTTGCCCGGGTTTGGGCTGAGCCCCTTTAGCTAAATCATTGGCCCAGATAATCGTATCCGAACTAATGTCGAATTTTGCCGCCAGGCTGGCAACCGTATCTTTTTCTTCCACCTGATATTCCACGATCGTCCTGGGTGATTTTGCGTCCATTTCGTAATCCTGGGCATCGCCAATAATTGCCCCCATCACTTTGGGAGTTACCGCAATCGGCGGCACCGCCGCTTTAACGCAAGCATCGCCAACCATAAGATAGTTGGGCGATTCCGGTTTAACTTGTTCATCGGATTGGGCAAACATATTTTTAGCCAAATCCGCCTGGCAAGCATCATTGCTCTTCGCCGAAACGCACCTTACGGCCTCTTTTGAGGCCGCAGAAAAAACAACGTACAAAACCACTCCGATAAGAAGAAGTTTTGCAAAATTTTTTAATTGAAGTTTAATATTCATCTGACAACTATTATCCTATAAAAACCCCCTGATTTGTCAATAGTTTTGTGGTAAAATACAC
>JBAYLX010000100.1:0-3660 GCA_041663885.1 Minisyncoccota bacterium
GGCAACACCAGCCGGCGGTAAGCATTCTTTTTTGCTGGCGCCGCAGACTTACCGGGTTGAAGTTTCAAAAAGCAATTACAGCAATGCCAGAACTTATGGCACTGGCGAAATTGCGGTTCCTGACAATCCTGATCCAACGGTACTTGAAGGCCAGGAGGTTCCTGTCGGTCTTTCCATTGCTCTGGCCGGCACGATATCGGTTGACGGTATTTCCCCCACGGGCCAGGGTGATTTCGCGGATAGCTTTGACTCATCGCCGCAAGTGTCGGCATCGGAAAACGTCCAGTTTCTTGACGGGGATATTTTGCTCTCCGGACCGTCCTATTCCGCAACGGGATGGGCAATATCTGACGCGATCGCCCCGGTCGATCTTGTGGCTTGGAATGAATTGCGGTTCGATGACGCGCGCCCGGCGTTAACAAATTCATTTTACCAGCTTTTGTATTACGATGGTGCCAATTGGGTGCTTGTTCCCGATTCGGATTTGGGTGGGAATAGCACAGGCCTTAATGTTTCTCCGATTAATCTGGCGGGATTGGACGCTGGCATTTATCCGCAGATAAAGATCAAAGGCAATTTATCAACCGGCGATCCGAATTCAAGCCCGCGGATCCATAATTGGCAGGTTGTTTGGACAACCGATTCGGGAGCCGCGGTGCCGGGAGCGTCATTTCACATACAAGGAACGAAAACCGTGGGCGAGGACGCGATGGGTCAAAAAGTGCGCAAATGGTCGCAAGACCTGAATTTGGACGGTAACGGCAATTTGGTGATCATGGAAGTCGACGCTGACGCTTATGATTTTTCGGTCGATCCTGCCGGCGGATTGAGTTTGATCGGAACCGATCCGGCCTTGCTGCCGATAAACGTGGTTTCGGAAAACACCACGGCGGTTAAATTATTCCTGCGGGCCCAGAACGCGCTTTTGGCCACGATCCAGGATGATGTTACCCTCGGTCCGGTGTTTTCCGCCGCGGTGAAGCTGGCTAATTCCGGCATCGGTTACGAAAAAACCCAGCACACCGATGAAAATGGCCAGACATATTTCGCGCCGCTGGCTAACGGGACTTATGATATCACGGTAAGCGCCGCGGGGTTCGCCGGATATTCGGGAACGGTTTCAATTTCGGGACAAAGCGCAAAAATCATTAATATCCATCAGAATGAATAGGATTATCCCCAATCGCAACAATGGATTTACGATCATCGAAACTCTGGCGGTGATCGCGGTTTTCACGCTGATTACGGGCGCGATGGCGGGAATGATCCTGCTGATTTACCGGACGCAAGGATTTGCGATGGAGCAATCGATGGCCATTAACGAAGCGCGGCGCGGCGTTGACGTGATGGCCAAAGAATTGCGGCAGGCGCGCTACGGCGACAATGGCGCTTACCCGATCGAAAAAGCCGCCGGCAAGGAAATAATTTTTTACAGCGATGTCGATAACGACAGCCAGGCGGAACGGGTCAGGTATTATTTGGCGACGGTGCGGTCGGATACGCAAACAAAGGAATGCGTATCGAGTTCGCAGGGTGGCGCGTGCAGCGTTAGCTTTAATAATTTTTTGACCGGTATTTTGAAATCGGCGCAAGTGAGGGTATCGACCGAAGGATATTACGGAACGTCGAGCCGGTATGTCGAGTTTTATGCCGACGGGGTGAAATTAACTAATATTTGCCAAAGCGGTTGTTCCCAATGCGCCAGTGCGTGGCAAGGCACGCAAACATTCGATATCGCCGCCGCGGCGGCCGATAATTCAATCCAGTTTACTTTGGACAGCACTAACAGCGTGAAAGCCCAATGTCCGTGGATCAACAATAACCATTCGCTGAAAGCGATGTTTGAATTTTCTTTTACCGAAGAAATTCCCAATGTTGGCAATGAATTGCGGCGGGGGGTGATCGAACCTGCGGGCAGCCCGGTGTCTTATCCTTCAGGACAGGAGCAGTCGAGCATCATAACCTCTTATGTTCGCAACGCGCCGCCGATATTCTCTTACTATGACAAGAGCGGCAACCAGATCACCAGCGATCCTTCAATTCTCCGCGACACGAAAATAGTCCGGCTTTATATGGTTGTCAACATCAATGTCAATCGGGCGCCGGATGATTATGACTTGGAGCAATACGTGCAGATAAGAAATCTAAAAGAAGAATGAGGAAAAATCAAAATTTAAAAATTAAAATGGAAAATGACCTGCGCTACGCCGAAGGCTTCGGCAAGGCGAGCAATTTAAAAATAAATAATTCAAAAATTTTCAATTTTGATTTTTTAACTTTAAATTTTGATAGGCGGGGAATGATTATTACTTATGTACTGGTTTTCGGCGCGATTTTTTTGTTGATGCTGTCGGGTCTTTTGGGGTATATTTTATTGCAGTTGCGCCAGTCGGCGCAAAAATTATCCTGGAATGAGGCGTTGAATATCGCTGAAGCGGGAATAGAATATTACCGCTGGTGCGCGAACAACGGAGTTGAAGCCGGCTGTTCCGGAGAAAGGGATTATTTTGACGGCAATGGTGTTTTGGTCGGAAAATTTTCGATCGATTCGACTTCGAGTTCGTCCTGCGGCCAGACGACCCAGCGCCAGATTATTTCCACCGGATGGACCGCGCAATTCCCGTCGGTTCAAAGAAAGGTGAAAATAATTTATGGCCGGGAATCGGTCGCGAAATATTCTTACATATTGAACAGCAGCGTGTGGATCGGTGGCGATCACGCGATCAGCGGGCCTTACCATTCCAATGGCGGGATAAGAATGGATGGTCAGAATCAATCGTTAATGACGAGCGCGGCGATTCTTAACGGGGTCGCGGAATGGGTTTGTTCCAACTCCTTTGGCTGTTGTCGGAGAATATATTTTGGTTATCCATATTATGATTATGGATATGATTGTGCTCTGGATTGTCCGTTGTCTTGCCGAGTTAATGCCAAGGGAACGATTTTAGCAGAAGGGGTACCGATAAAAAATGAATGTATTTGCCCGGGAATTTTCACGACAACTTCTAATCCGACGCCGAGTTTGTTTAAATTTCCGGTGCCGCCTTTCAGTTTTGATATGATCACGATGGATTTGGCCGATATCAAATACAAGGCGAAAACCGGCGGTGGAATTTATTTTCCGGTTTCAACCCAAATTGTTCCGGGAAGCAAGGGGTATCATTTGAATTTCAAAAGCAACGGTACAGTTGAGGTCTGGGTGGTAATGGCGCTGCAGCAGACCGATGGCTACAGCGATGAGGACGGATGGAAGCAGGATCGCTTCACAATCAATAACGAGTCGCTTTACGGGACATATCCGATTCCGGCGGCGTGTTCGGCGATTTATATGGAAGATAATCTTTGGGTGACGGGAACGGTCAAGGGAAAGGTGGTGGTGGCGTCTGCGCATCTCAAAGAAGATGGCGATACGAACCCCGACGTGGACACGGATGTTGTGTTTCCTGACAGTATTACTTATTCGAATTATGGCGGTTCCGATGGTCTGGCGATTATTGCCGAAAGGAATGCGCTGATCGGGCCGCAATCGCCGGACAGTATGGAATTGCATGCGATCGTCATCGCGCAAAAAGGAAGATTCGGCCGCAATCATTATCCGGATAATTTTAAAAACGTTTTGAATATTTACGGATCGATTATCAGCAAGGGTCGGGTGGGGAC
>JBAYLX010000101.1:0-3614 GCA_041663885.1 Minisyncoccota bacterium
AAATAAAAAGGCTGGGTTCAATTTCAGCATCGGGGAAAAATTCGAGGCGGGTTTGGCGTTGAACGGCCAGGAGGCAAAATCGATTAAAACCCGCGGAATATCTTTGGCCGGATCATACGTAATCGTCAGGCCCGACGGCATTTTTTGGATCGGCGCCAAGATCCCCGCCTTCCAGCCCGCCAATGCCGGTGCCGATTTTCATGAAGAGCGGAACCGCAAACTGCTTTTGCGCAAGGCGGAAGTCCAGCGTTTGAACGGAATTGCAAGCCAAAAAGGCTTGACTTTTATCCCCCTTCGGCTATATACTAAAGAACGTTACGAAGACTCCGGCAAGATAAAGCTGGAATTTGGAGTTGGTCGCGGCAAAAAGAAATTCGACAAGCGCGAAACCCTTAAAAAACGCGAAGCCGAACGGGAAATCGGCCGCACCCTAAATAAAATTTAAATTTCAAGCACCAATCTCCAAACAATATTTAATATTCCAATAATCAAAACTCCAAATGAACAAAAAACGTTTGGATATTGAGAATTGGGGCTTGAATCTTGTTTGAGATTTGGAATTTGGTGCTTGGGATTTACCCCAAGGTACGGGGATGTAAGGCTTCGATGGGAAGCCGGCCCCGCGAATGCAAGCCAAGTAGCCGGATCTTGCCAAAACCGACAAAAATCAAAAGTGCCAAATCATTCGCATTTAGCGCACCTGAATTAGTCTACGCGTAGTCGTAACTAAATCTGTCCGATAGACGGATTCTCCATTAAATCCATCGGGCATAACCTTTTGGAGATAGGATTACTTTCCGCCTTTAAAGAACATCCAAAAACAAAATAAGGCAAAGAACCCAGGAATTTTGTCCGGTTTTAATTCTGGATTCTCAAACAAACCAGACTAAGCTTGTAGAAGTCGCGTGACACGGTTTTTCAGATACGGGTTCAAGTCCCGTCGTCTCCACAATGTTTAAAAAACCACCCATCAACAACCAAATACGCGCCGCCCAGGTAAGGTTGATCGACGAAAGCGATCACCAAGTCGGCGTCGTTTCACTGAAAGAAGCGCTGGAAATGGCGTGGAACAAACATCTTGACCTGGTGCAGGTGACCGACAAAGTCGCTCCCCCGGTAGTAAAGATCACCGATTACGGGAAATATCTTTACGCCTTGCAAAAAAAAGAGAAAAGCACCCACACCAGCGAAGTGAAAGGCATCCGTCTTACCTACAACATTTCCCCGCATGACATGGAAACGAGAGCCATCGCGGCAAGAAAATTCCTGGACAAAGGCGACAAAGTGAAAATCGAACTCCGCTTGAGAGGCCGCGAAAAAGCATTCGGAAATATCTCGCGCGACAAAGTAAACCAATTCCTGGATATTCTCGGAAAGATGACTCCCTATAAAACCGATAAAGAGTTGAAAAGAGAGATGGGCGGATTCAACATGATAATTTCCAAAGGATAAATCAAAAATAATTTTCAATTTTCAATTTTCAATTTTCAAACGAAATCCTGAAAACGAAAATCGCAAACCAACAAAATGAAAACAAGGAAATCAATAACGAAAAGGTTCAAAATCACGAAAAACGGCAAGATCATGCATCGGGCGACCGGAGCCTGCCATCTCCGTTCAAAAATGTCAGGCAACAAAGTCCGCGCCGGCCGCAAATGGGTTCCGTTGAACGAATCCGAAGCCAAAAAGATCCGCAAATTACTCATAAAAAATTAAAAGTGTAAATATCAAAAATCAAAATGACAATGCAAAATGTAAAATTATAGAATCTTAAAACCATAATTTTGCACTTTGATCTTTACATTTTGAACTATTTTCATGTCACGCGTAAAACGAGGAACACTCCATCATAAAAGAAGAGCCAATATAATCGAATACACCAAAGGATTCAAATGGGGCCGCAAATCGAAATTGGCCGCGGCCAAGCAAGCGATGATGAAAGCGTTAAGCTATAATTATCGCGACCGCAAGGTCAAAAAACGCGACACCCGCGGCATGTGGAATATCCACATCAACGGGATCTGCCGCGCCAACGGAACGAATTACAGCAAATTCATCGGCGCGTTAAAAAAGAACAATATCATCATCGACCGCAAGATCCTTTCGCAATTCAGCGAAACAAAACCTGAGCTTTTCCAAGCCATTATGGCAAAAGTCGCGAAATAATCCATTGCCGCAAACCCAATCCCCTCCCGAAAGGAGGGGTTTTTCGTTAATACAAATCCTTGTTATCAAGCTGGATCAGCGCGGCGACGATCGCTTGTTTGATGGTATCCTTGCGCTGCCATCTGCCTTTGGTTAAAATGCCGATCGCTCCCCGGGAAGAACCGATCTGCGGATCGTCCGTCAGTTTCATTTCATAAAACGCCTGGTTGATATCAAGCCCGCCCTTAACCAGTTCTACTGCGCGGGGAGGATACTCGAACGCCGCCGATATCCCCAGATAATGCCGTGTGCCGTCATAAAACGCGCAAACAGTAACATTCATAAAACCGGTTCGCGAATCCGGGACTTCCATCAAGCCGTCCTCAATGCCCGCGCTCAAATCGCATCCCGCAAACGCGTCTCGGGCGCGGTTTTTGGCACCACGGACGGTTTCTTCAAGATTTTTAGGCTGGTCAGAAACTCCCGATCTGGATTCGATTCCTTTCACTATCGCATTCTTCAGAAAATCATAGCCAAAAACGGTTTCCTGCAGCGCGCCGATTTTGATTTCATTTTTGGTCCCAATATTTATTTTCATAGTCGCTGGTTTATATTACCAAAAGCGGCTTTGATAAAGCCGCTTTGAAAAGTACATTCGAAACAAAATTATTTTACCAAATCCTCCGGTGCCACGTTTTCGCTCACCACCCCCTCCACGTTGAATTTGAAAGCCGCGGTTGGCGTCGCGCATTTGGAACCGGCTTTGCAAGCGCCCGTGGCGCTCAACACCGTGTTGCCCGCGCCCACCACTTGATACACCGCCTGCACCCGGGCGTCGCTTAAAGTTATGCTCTTCTTGACCAAAACTTTCTCATCGCTGGAAGCAATCTGCCAGTTATAAGTATCGCCCAGCATCAAAGCCAGATTCTTGCCCGGAGTCAAAGACGCGGACTGGTTGTTGTCATCCATGGTGACCCGCAACGGCATCTGGCCATCACTCAAATTCAATTGCTTGGCGATATCCCGGACGACATCAACTTCGGTTTTCACGGTTTTCGGAGTTTCGGTTTTTCCGCCGGTTGGATCCACGGGCACGACGTCGGCCGGTTTTTGCATTGCGATAACGATTCCGATGATTGCGACCAAAACCACTGCCGCGATAATATAGTACGTTGTTTTTTTGTCCATAGATTATTGTATTAATTATTTTCCTCCCGCGAACGGGAAAACATTATTTGTTAATTTTATTTTACCAGTATTGCAAAACCGCGCAAGCGTTATTCCAAGACCGCCTTGATGCGGCGCACGCCGGATGACGATGATTCTTCTTTGGCAATCTTAAAATTACCGAGACTGTCCGTATTTTCAACATGCGGGCCGCCGCAGATTTCTTTGGAAAAATCGCCGATGGCATAAACAATCACGCGATCGCCGTATTTGGAACCGAATACGCCCATTGCCCCGCTTTC
>JBAYLX010000102.1:0-3538 GCA_041663885.1 Minisyncoccota bacterium
AAAATTTCGGCCTCATCAATCTTCCCGATATTGGAATATGATTGCACTGCCCAAAGAGCCGCATGGTTATATTGGGCGCCATTCTCCCGGATCCCTGCCGGATAATCCCGGATATAACCGGGATCAACAGAACCGTTTTCCAGTGCCGGATCAATCAGGGAGAAATATTTTTCTTTCAGGAGCATTGCCAACATCGATCCATGCGCCGTTCTTATTTTTTCTTCATCTCCGTGCCCGGATAAAACCGCCCATGATTGGGCCACGGAATCTATTTTGAATTCTTTGGCCGATTTTGATCCAAGAACCGCGCCACTGTCAAAGAATGCCCTCCGGTACCATTGGCTGTCCCAGGCCGATTTATCGATTCCCTTCTTTATCAAATCGCGCACCGCGACAAACTTATTCATTCGCTCGATTTGACCGCGTTCTTTAAGCTGCGGCAATGCGATATCAATGACCCGCAACAAAAACCAGGCAACCCACACGCTCTCGCCCTTGCCCAGCTGGCCCACGCGGCTCAAACCGTCGTTCCAATCGCCCAAACCGATAAGAGGCAAGCCATGGATTCCCAATCCGAAACTTTTTTCGATTGCGCGCATGGCATGTTCGAAAATTGAGCCGACCTCCGAAGAAATTTTGGGAATTCCGGTCCACTCTTTTTTGCCGGCAAATGTTAGAATCGGTCCGTCAAGGAACGGCACTTCTTCTTCGAGGAGGGAATTATCACCCGTCGCTTTGACATATTCGAAAAGCGCATAAGCAAGCCAAAGCTGGTGATCGGAAAGAACGGTGCGGACTCCGAACATATTGTGATCGTGCCACCAATTGAGAGCATCCCCTTCTTTGAATTGATGCGCCGCGGCTTTAAGAATAAACTCGCGAACAAATGCCGGGTCAGACCAGATAAAAGCGCAAACATCCTGCAATTGGTCCCTAAAACCATACGCTCCCGAAGGCTGGTAGAAGCCCGTTTTTGCGAAAATCCGAGCGGATAATGTTTGATAAAGCAGCCATCCGTTCATAAGAAGATCGATAGCTTGATCGCCGGTCCGAACAGATACCGCGCTCGCCTTTTGTTTCCAGAAATCCTTCACTCTGCCCAGAGATTCACCGCACTGCCCGCCATCCTTCCAAAACATGGCTTTATGCCGCGCTTCCTCAAAAGAAGGGCCATCGCCGATAAAAATCGGCACCAGAATCTCTTCTCCGGCGGGAATAACCACTTTTAGCGACAAGGCAACGCAATTTTCCAACCGGCACGCCACAGAATTTGACAGCGACGCTTTTCTGAGAGCCAAAGGCGATTCATACGATCCAAACTGACCAATAAACTCTAGCTTATCGTTGGTCCAGCCAATCTCGCCCGGCGAGCTGCCAAATGACGCAAAGGCCGTTTGGCCAGGCATTTGATTCCGAAACCCGTTGCCAAAAAACATGGTTCGGGCGGGGGCATCATAATTACAAAAAATCCGATCACGATTATTATCCCGCAGTATCCCCGCGGACGGCTCGATATAGTGAAAAATAGTCAAGCGTCGATCCCGGCCGCTTATATTCTTAAGCGATAGAAGACTGATCTTCACGGTATCGCCGCAAGGGATAAACGTGGTTAGCTTCTGTTTAATATCTGAATATGAATTTTCATACGAAGCATACCCAAGTCCATATCGCACCAAAAACGGCTCCTTGGTTTTCACGGGAAGCGGCGTCGGATTCCATATTTCACCAGTATCTTCATCCCGCAAATAAATGATTTCGCCGCTCTTGTAACGAAGAGCATCATTGGTCCAAGCGCTGATCCGATTATCATGGCTATCGTGCGACCACGTATACGAAGATCCCGAATCGGTTACGACCGTGCCGAAATCTTCAAAAGCGATAATTTGACTCCAGGGCCGCGGCGGCATCCGGTCGGACGCAATGGTCATCGCATATTCACCGGTAATTTTATCGAAACCTCCCCATGAATTATGGAACAGCAAATCCGGAACAGCAACACCGGAATGTTTTCGTTCGAATGGCTTCAATGAAGCGGTGAATTTTTGCACATTCGCTTTTTTTACGAATTTGATTTTTTTGTTCACTGCTTCAAAGAGAGTTCCCTTTTCCACGACAAACCGGGCGATGGAAAGAATCGCTTTGCGATCCTCGGAAGAAATCGAATCGGACTTTACCTGGTATATAGAGCCGCCGCCCTTTTTTAAAACCATATCCTTTGCTTTGCGGATCATAAAATCAACTTCGTCATCCAATAATTTAAGATAGCTTCCCGGCTGGTTGTTTAAGACCGCAATATCTATTTCTATCCCTTTCGATTTCCAATATTTGTAGCACTGTATCGCCTGCTTCAATAACTGCATATCCTCAACGTCATGGATAAAGAAAATCGCAAGCGGATAATTCCCCGATATTCCCAATTTCCAAAGCGAATTTATAAACGACTCCCCGGATTTTTTATATAAAAATTCCTGCGCCGACCCGGTAATAACATGGGAAGCGATATCCTGGAAAACAACGCTTTGCGCCTGGGATATCCCCATCGCCCGGGTAGACACAGCGCTCGCCGGAATCGCGGATGACGTGACCGCATGAGCACTGTTGAATTTTTTATACTTTTTTATCAAGCGCCTTGTTTCATTGTAAGATTCGGCGGCAATCTGCACCCACGCCACAGACGCTCTCTCCTCGGGACGGATATCGATCCGGGAAACAATACGGGACGCGGGATCGAGCGGCACCAAAAACTTTTCGTCTTTTTGCGGCGCCAAAACCGAGGGAAAAGACGGGGTTTGTGCGAATCGGTCCAGAGATTCCTCTCGTGAAGCGGTCAAGGCGAAGGGGTTTTTAAAATACTTTTCTAACACCAGCATATGAGCGCAATAAATGTTTTTGGTTCTGTCCAAAGGATGCGGCCGATGAAAAATTACCACGTTATCTTTAGCGTCAATTTCAGCTCGGACGAGAAGATGATGGTAATGCGGATGGTGAAAAATTTGCATCGGTTCGGCGAGGGAAACTTCGGCGTACGCCATTAAATCAAAACTAAGCAAAGTTGATCCGTTATTGCGTATGGAAAGCTCCCGCACCTCGACCGGAAGATACGGGTCAACGGAAACCGACAGAACGCTGTCAAAAATATCGCTAAACGACAGAAACTCAGCCTTATTTTCATGAAATATGGCTTTCCGGCGATGACTGGACTGCATATTCCGCGGCGAAAGCGGATATACGATTTTCGTCGCTCTGTCCAAAAGGAAAAAAGATACGCCGACGGCTTCAAATTCCTCGTCAAGGCTGGGCCGGGTAAGCGCGACCCCTTTATATAAGCTCGTGCTCGCGCCGCTGCTCGCGATATTGACCGAATAGGATCCATTGGAAATAAAAGCATAACGGGAAGATGCCGTGCGCGCCGGGATAAAGCGCTTGCTTTCAAGTCCGGTATCGCGAAGATAGGTTTTTTTATTCTGGCCGAGCATCACGGGAACCGGAGCGATAAGCTTTTCGGCGATTGGAAATTCGGGCATTTTTTCCTCGAATA
>JBAYLX010000103.1:0-3501 GCA_041663885.1 Minisyncoccota bacterium
AGTGAGGGGATGAGGGTTTTTACCCAATACAGGCAGAAAGTCCCTCAGCGGAGGAGGTTGGGTGTGGCCACGCAGTCTCTGCCAGATTGCGCTATGTAGCTTAACTGATTCTGCGAGGGGCTGTTCCCCTCAACTAAAAGACACCGAATGCATCGGTGTTTTTTAGTCTTTGCTTCACTTTCAACGCTATCCTTGATAAAATAAGGTATTGAGTTTTCTATAATAACTTCAAATTCAGATTTTACATTTAGGATTTGATTTTTGAGATACCAACATGCAGTACAAAATCGCGGTATCGGGCGCGGCGGAGACCGGTCATTGCTGTGACAATATAATTTTGCTTTCCAAGGAAGTGGGTAAAGAGATTGCCCGCGCGCATTGCGTTTTGGTTTCGGGAGCGACCACAGGCGTGCCTTATTTTTCCGCGCAGGGCTGCAAGGAAGCGGGCGGGTTTAATGTTGGTTTTTCTCCGGCGGAATCCGAGGTGGAACATGTCCGGCGCTATCGCTTGCCGGTGGATGTGTTCGATGTGATGATCTATACCGGCGCGGATTATCCGGGTCGGGACATCATTATGACCAAATCCGCGGATGCGGTGATCATTGTTTGCGGCCGCATCGGCACGCTCCATGAATTTACGACTGCGGTTGAATGCCGCAAGCCGATCGGAGTTTTGCTGGGATCGGGCGGCATGGCCGATAAGATCCCTGGTTTGGTAAAGGACACTTATCGGGGGATTAAAAAAATCGTTTACGAAACCGATCCAATATTGCTTGTGCAAAGAATGATCGAAAAAGTTGAACAAGAGAAAAAGAAATCAAAATTAATAGTGTGAATATGAAATTCGCTGCGGATATGCACATCCATTCCAAATATTCGCGTGCCACTTCGCCCAGAATGAATTTGGAGTCGCTGAGCCAGTGGGCCAGAATCAAGGGAATAAAGGTGATGGGTACGGGAGATTTTACCCATCCGGCGTGGTTTGGAGAAATGAAAGAATTTCTGGATCCGGCTGATCCGGGTCTTTTTGCATTAAAGGGATCAAAATGGGGCACCAGATTTTTATTGACTGCCGAAATAAGCTGCATATATTCAAAAGGAAATCGAGTTCGCAAGGTGCATATCGTGATTTTCGCGCCATCGTTTGAAGTGGTTGAAGCAATAAACTCGCGATTGGCGAAGGTGGGCGATCTGTTGGCCGACGGCCGGCCGATATTGGGATTGGACGCGCTTGAGCTTTTAAAAATCGTGCTGGATGTTTCCCAGGATTGCCTGGTGGTTCCCGCGCATGCGATGACGCCGTGGTTCGGAGTTTTTGGGTCCAAATCAGGTTTTGATTCGCTGGAGGAATGTTTTGGCGAATACGCGAAATATATTTACGCCATCGAAACCGGGTTATCCGCGGATCCAGCCATGTTGTGGCGGATACCGGACGGGCGGAATGTTTGCTTGCTTTCAAATTCCGATGCCCATTCGCCGGAAAAAATCGGCCGGGAAGCGAATGTGTTCGATGTTGAGCCGAGCTACCAAAATATTGTCGCCGCGATTAAAGCCAAGGACCCGAAAAAATTTTTGTACACGATTGAATTTTTTCCCGAGGAAGGGAAATACCATCTGGACGGCCATCGCTCTTGCAACGTGTCGCTGATGCCCGAAGAATCGACAAAAACCAACGGTCTTTGTCCCAAATGCAAGCGGCCGCTAACAATTGGCGTGCTGAATCGGATTCGGGAATTGGCGGACAAGCCCGAAAGTTATAAGCCGGAAGGCGCGATACCGTACAAAAGCCTGGTGCCGTTGCAGGAAATAATCGCTGATGTTTTGCACGCGGCGGTTACCAGCCCGGCGGTAAAAAACGAATACGCCAAATTGGTGAAAGCTTTCGGCTCGGAATTTTCCGTGCTGCTCGGGCCGGGCGTTTTCGAACTTGAAGGCGTGACGACTCCGGAAATCGCCCAAGGGATCATTGACGCGCGGGAAGGCAGGGTTGAACTTGTCGCCGGTTACGACGGCGTCTTCGGCCATGTTTCCGTAGGGGCTCGTTCAAATTCCGTATCGTAGGGGCGAAACCATGTTTTCGCTCAGCCCCTCTTAAATGAGGGGCGATTACATGGAATCGCCCCTACGGTTGGCAATCATTATTGCGGCGAAAAGGATCGCTCCGCCGGCGCAGAATCCCGCGATAACGTCGGTGGGGTAGTGCGCACCCAGATAGACGCGGCAAAAGCCAACCAAAGCGACGAATAATATCGCGGCAATATCCATCGCGGTGAGCAAGTGTTTATTCTTTATCGATTTGTGCGCGATATAAAGCAGAATACCGTAGAAAACCAGAGAGTTCATTGAATGGCCCGAGGGGAAGCTGTAAAATGAGGCGTCTTCCAGAGGTGCGATGTCGGGCCGGAAGCGGTGTACGGAATATTTGATCGCATTATTGGCAATGACGCTGGCCAATAGCGCGGCGCCAAAAAAAATCGCGGTTTTATGTCGTTTTTTTATCCAAAACGCGCCGATAACCAGCGCGGTTAACAATCCGGTGAACGGCGTTGAGCTGACGGCAGAGGCGGCAAACATTATCTGCGTCAAGATCGGCGTTCGGAGCGAGTAAATTGTTTTTGACCATTCCAGATCGAAGGCTGCGGTTTTGCCGTTGGCCACGGCAATGGCGATTGCCAAAAAAACAATCATTAATGCAATAACGATCAAAACCTTGACTTTATTGGTTATTGCCATAGATTTAGTATAATTTAGTATAATACCGCAATTCACGATTAAACAAAATGCATACCAATATTTTCATTTTTGGCGACAGTATGGCGTTTGGCTGCTGGGATGCCGCGGGCGGGTGGGTGCAACGGCTAAATAATTTTTTAGTGGAAAGATTTCTTTCAAACGGGGGCAAAGAATTTTATATCTATAATCTTTCGATATCCGGCAACCAAACGCAAGATATTATTGCGCGGATGGAGCCGGAATTAATGCCGAGACAGTCGGAAGGGGGGGCAAATATAATCATTTTTGCTATTGGCGTTAACGATTCCGCGTTTGTGCACAGCAAAAACGACCACTGGGTTCCGTTTCGGGAGTTTGAAGACAATTTGCGGGAATTGATAAGAATAGCAAAGAAATTTTCCGGCAAGATATTTTTTCTCGGCTTGCCGATTATCGATCAGGAGATTGTCAATCCGATGCCGTGGGATACGGATAAATCCTACCGCAATGGATATGTGAAAAAATACGATCAATCTTTGCAAACTACGGCAAAAGAAAATAGTATTGGCTATATTCCGCTTTTTGAAAAATTAGAAGCCAGCGGTTACAAGAAACTATTACACGACGGCGCCCATCCCAACTCTGCCGGCCATGAATTGATTTTTGAAACCGTGCGTGATTATTTACTGGGAAATAAAATCATTTAATGACATTCTAACATTCTTGAGAATGTGAGAATGTTGGTAACGTAATTTTATGGACGGAAAAGTTGAAATAATTAAAAATAGA
>JBAYLX010000104.1:0-3493 GCA_041663885.1 Minisyncoccota bacterium
AAAATGCCGAATTCCATCACGCCGGTAATGTCGCCTTCAATTTCCTGGCCAATCTGGTATTTCTTGAGGCGCTCTTCGCGCATTTCGAGCTCAGCCATCTTTTCTGACAGAATGATTTCGCCGGTTTTGGGTTTGAGGTTTAATATCCGCACCGAAAGGTCGGTACCCACGAATTTTTGAAGTTCTTTGAGGATCTTGTCCGGATCGCCTCCCATTACTTTGGGGTAATGCGCGCTGGCAAGCTGGGAAACCGGCAAAAACGCTGGCAGTCCGGCAACTTTGGCGATCAAGCCGCCTTTGTTGGCGCCCATTATTTTGATGCTTACCGGAGTGCGGTTTTCCTGGCTTTCGCGCAGTTCATCCCAGACCAGTTTGCGTGTGGCGCCGCTGACCGATAATTCAATATAGCCTTCCTCGTTTTCGAGGCTGGTGATCTTGGCCGAAATCGCGTCGCCTTCCTTTATGTCCTTGAGGCGGTCTTTGATCTCGTAAAATTCTTTGCCGTAAACAATGCCGGTTCCGATCGCGCCCAAGTCCACATAGAGGGACGAACGCTCCTGGACGATAACCGTGCCTTTAACAATTTCTCCGGTTTTCGGAGGGTTAATTGAAGCAACAGGAGCGATGTTGCTTTTAGGTGTTTCTTTAATCATAATTGAAACTCTACAACACTTCCCTTTATTTTTCAAGGGTTTTGTGGTAGAAACAAAATCGGAGGTTTTACTAAATGTCAAGTAATCCTAAACAAAAATGATGGGCGGCCGGTGGGGCTTCGTATTATCGGGGTTCCCGAAGAGAAAGAGCTTTACCAAGAAATTATTTCAAATTGGGACTATGACGGAAGCGTGCTGGTGCATGGCGTGAAGAGGGCTCTTGTTTTTAAGCTTAGAAAAAGAGAATATCACGCTAAGCTAACAGATGACCAATCAGAAATAATTTTGAGGCTACTCGAAGAATCAGGCGAATCCGATCGGTATTTGTCTGTAGATTGGCTAATGCTTCATCTGACCAACAATAATCCCGGGCTTAATATTATAAGTCCGGCATGTATAAATTCATGGCTTGATGGTTTAGGCCAAGTCTGAATTTTACTTCTTTTTTAAATCAAACCGCGGCCCTTGGGCCGCGGATTTCGTTTTTAAATGAGAAAAAACGTGAATTTGGGTTAATTTTTGGCTAAATTCACGTTTTTTTGACATTTTTGAGTGAATTTAATCTATTTTCTTAATATGGCATGGCGGGAATATCGAGCTATGCCGCATTAAGATTTTGTCTGAAAGGACTTCAATTATTCGGAGAATCTGCTAACATTCAAATTATATTGAAGCAAAACCGCAATAAATCGTATGGAACAAAATTTCAACCAAAAAGAGGAGAAGATCATCAAATTCTGGAAAGACAACAAAATTTTTGAAAAATCAGTTGAATGCCGCCCCTCCTTCGCTAAAGCTACGAAGGGCAAGGGCAAAGATTTTGTGTTTTATGAAGGGCCGCCCACGGCTAACGCGCGGCCGGGGATCCATCATGTGGAAACGCGCGTGTTCAAGGATATGGTTTGCCGCTACAAGACTATGGCGGGTTTTCGCGTGCAACGGCGCGGCGGGTGGGACACGCACGGTTTGCCGGTGGAATTGCAGATTGAAAAAAAACTGGGGCTCCATAACAAAAAAGATATCGAGCAATACGGCATCAAAGAATTCAATCAGCAATGCCGCGATTCGGTTTTCGAGCAGATAAAGGAATGGCGGAATTTGACGGAGCGCATCGGCTATTGGCTGGATATGGACCATTCCTATATCACTTACAATCCCGAATATATGGAATCGGTGTGGTTTATCTTGAAGCAAGCCTGGGATAAAAAATTATTATTCCAGGATTATAAAGTCGTGCCCTATTGTTCGCGGTGCGGAACAACTCTTTCCAGCCATGAAGTGGCGCAAGGATACAAGAAAGTCAAAGATCCGTCGATATTCGTGAAATTCCGGGTGGTTAACCCGGAAGTAAAAGACGCTTCATTGCTGGTTTGGACCACTACGCCCTGGACCTTGCCGGCCAATGTGGCGGCCGCGGTCAATCCTAGAATGGATTACGTAAAAGTAAAAAAGAGGGAGAACTTGCCCTCCGACTTGTCCTCCGTAGTTTTAACGAAGGGGGAAGCCTTGGCGAAGGAGGGAGATTTCCTTATCCTTGCCAAGAGCCGCATGGCCGCGCTGGGAGAAGGCTATGAAATCGTGGAAGAAATGAAGGGCAACACGCTGGTTGGCTTGCGCTATCAAGCGGCTTATCCGGCGAACAACGAATCGGAGACCATTTACAAAGTGATTGCCGCTGATTTCGTGTCTTTGGAGGACGGCACCGGCATTGTGCATATCGCTCCGGCTTTCGGCGCCGAAGATATGGAAGCGATCCGGGCACAAAACAAAGAACTCAAAAAGAACAAGCAGCCGGAATTTCCGGTCATTCTCAATGTGGGCGAGGATGGCACGTTCAATTTCGATTCCAAATGGGCGGGAATGTTCGTTAAAGACGCGGATCCGCTGATCATCCAGGATTTAAACGAGCGGGGATTGCTTTTCAAAACCGAGCCCTATGAACACGATTATCCGTTCTGCTGGCGGTGCAAAACTCCGTTGCTGTATTATGCCAAGCTCAGTTGGTTTATCGAGATGACCAAATTGCGCGGCGAGCTGATTAAAAATAATCAAACCATCAATTGGGTACCGGCGTATTTAAAAGAAGGAAGGTTCGGAGAGTGGCTGTCCGAAGTTAAAGACTGGGCGATCTCGCGCGAACGCTATTGGGGTACGCCGCTGCCGGTTTGGAAATGCACCTGCGGCAATGCCGAATTGATTGGTTCCGCCGGCGATCTGATTGCCCGCAAATATTCCAACAACCGTTATTTTATTTTCCGCCACGGCCATTCCGAGAGGCAGATAAAAAAAATTTCCAGTTCCTGGCCGGAAATCAAACCGTTGCCGCTGACGGAACTGGGCAAGAAACAGGTCGCGGCCAGCGCAAAAAAACTGGTCAAAGAAAAAATCGATTTGATAATATCTTCCGATTTATTGCGCACAAAAGAAACCGCGAAAATAATTTCCGAAATATGCGGCGCCAAAATCGTGCTCGACAAGCGGTTGCGCGACCTTAGCGACGGTATTTTTAATGGCGGCGATCCCAAGCAATTTTGGGACTATATCGCGACAAAAAAAGACCGTTTTGCCGCCAAGCCGCCGAAAGGGGAAAGCCTGACCGGCTTGAGAAAACGGGTCTATGATTTTTTGGCCGATGTCGATAAAAAATATGAAGGCAAAACAATCGTGATCGTTTCGCACGAAATGCCGCTTACTTTTTTGGAATGGACGTTGAATGGCATGGCGTTGGCGGACATTGTCGAAGACCGGTATTCGGGAAAAATAAAAAAGATCGAGACGGGAAAATTCCGGCCGGTTGATTTTAAGTCGCTTCCGTTTAACGACGAGATGGAAATCGATCT
>JBAYLX010000105.1:0-3485 GCA_041663885.1 Minisyncoccota bacterium
AAAAAAATATCAGGAATAAAATTCCGGGAATAATAAAAAAAATAAAACCGGTGAATACAAATAATGTTGTTAAGAAACTTATCAAAAAATATGGCATTACATATGGCTTGGCTCGCCTTAGTGACTCGCGCAGCCCGATATTTTCCTTCCAGTCTCGTAAAACAATAATCGTAGCGGCGCTAAACCAGGAAGACAGAATGAATATTACGGACAAAAACGCAATCGCGGCAATCCAAGCGAGGCGGCTGTGGATTAAAATGGGAAACGTTTTTTCCGTCAACAATAGTATAAATAACACGAAAACAGTCACGATGGCGTATGCAACATAAGACGCGCAAACGATTTTTAATAACGGCTGCCATTTTTGGCCGTACAAGGTAATTGATTCTTTCGCAAGCGTGAGGAAACTTGGCAAGTGGGTTTGTTTCGATAATTGTTCCATGGCTATGATTTTGGATTTAACTTTTATCTTATAATATAGTATATAAATATTAAGCAGCGATATTCAATAAAAAGACACATACGACATTATAAATTGGAAATTCATAACCTTTCTGTTTTGCAAAAAATCAGGGATTGGATAAAATCAATATTAACGGAGCGTTGCGGTTGTGTCCGCAGCTATTTGTTAATTATTTATCCGCATAATATTATATTTAAATTTAAAAAATATGAATCCATTAAATCAAGCAGACCCGGCTCAGGCCGGCGAAGATTATTTATTAACGCTTTACGAGGTTTGCGAGATTCTCGGGAAAAGCACCCGGACGATCACCCGTTATGTCCATAAGCACATATTGCATCCGCGCGGAGTTAAAAGCCGGCAGGGCACGCTCGAATATCGTTTCAGCCGGGTGGAAATCGATGCGTTTAAAGCTAGGCAAGACAGTATCCGGCCATATGTTTACCTTAACAATAAGCCGGAAGCCGATCCGTTGCCAATTGCGAATTTCGCCGATTACGGCTATTTGCCGCCTCCGGTTCAGAAACCATTTTTAATACCCGGCATTTCGTTTCCGGTCCAGCAAGCCCCGGCAGTTTCTCAGCCTTCAAGCCCTGGTAATCATGAAAAAATCGAAGCGCGACAAGACGAATTGTCTGCAGTGGCTCCGAGAAAAAAGGAAAACAATATTAGCGAAAACGAGGAGGACATAGTAAAACCGGTCCAACAAAAAGATGCGGGAGAGGTATTGTCGCAGAAGCGCAACGATGGCGAAATCATTTTATTGCTAAAGGAAACGACCGGTATGTTGCGCGACCAATTGAAAGTCAAGGATGACCAGATAAGAAATCTTGATGACAAGATCGGCCAACTGATCGAGCGCAATCGCGAAACAAACATATTGCTAAAAGGTTTGCAGGACAAGATCATGCTTTTGGAAAAGCCTTCTAAAAAACCAAATGATGGGGTTGATGCAACCGACAAGCATTCCGATGCTAACCAAGGAAACCAATCTATTCGCGAATTCGACAATCAACCGGCCTCAAACGAAGCATTGAAGGATGAAAAAAATACGGTGGCTCCGATTCGGATAAGAGTTTTTTCGGATGTTGCGAATAACGTCGATCCTGGCAAAGAAGCCAAATTAATTCCAGCCGAACCAATTTCATCAAATGCGGCGGCGCCCCGGCCAAGTTTTGCAAAAAACAATATTCCCGAAAAGAAAGGATTGTTTGGAAGATTGTTCAAGTGAATAAATCGCCGGCATGATTTTTTCAACAGTCCTGAATTTCGGGGCTGTTTTTTTTGGCGGCCGTGGCGGATGATTGAGTAAATGCGGCCAATGTTTTAACATTAGAATAACAATGTCTTTATTCTATTTTGATGGAATAAGGAACGCGTTATTCTAATTTGACTGAGTTGTTATGAAAAATTATATTTTGCCTGCGTTGCCGCCAAAAATAAATTATGAGCCTTTGGTTCGCGTTATTGGTGAAGCGCACGGTGCGATCGGCGAGCTTAACGGATTGTTGCGGAAAAATATTTTAAGCCCGGAACTTTTAGTGACGCCCTTGCTGACCAAAGAAGCGGTTTTAAGTTCACGCATCGAAGGAACACAGGCGACGCTTGAAGATGTTTTTGAATATGAGGCGCAAGGGAAGGCTGTTTTGGCGGGCGACAAGGAGCATGAAATAACCGAGATAATAAATTACCGCCGGGCGATGAATTTTTCAATGGAAGAACTTAAGGCAAAATATATCAATCAGACATTTATAAAAAAGATACATTATTTATTATTAGATTCATCGCGCGGCGCCGAGAAAGACCGCGGCAAATTTCGGACCGGACAGGTTTACATCGGCATGCCTGGCGCGCCAATCGAGGAAGCGAGTTATGTGCCGCCTACGCCGCAATCTTTACCGGAATTGTTGGGATGCTGGGAGAAGTATATTAATTCTAACCAGGAGAATGACGTACTGGTGCAAATCGCGGTGGCTCATTATCAATTGGAGGCGATCCATCCGTTTCGCGACGGGAATGGCCGCGTTGGCCGGTTGCTTATTCCGCTTTTTTTGTACCAGCGCGAATTGTTGTCTTCGCCGCTTTTATATATCAGCGAATACTTCGAAAAGAACCGCCGCGATTATTATGATTATTTGCGCGGGGTGACTGAAAAGGGGGATTGGGAACCGTGGTTGAAATTTTTTTTACTGGCTTTGATCACGCAGTCGCTCAAGACGCAGAATTCAATTTCAAAAATACTGGAATTAAACGGCCGGTTGAAAAAAGAAATTGTTGCGGCGAATTCCGTCCATGCCCACGATCTTTTGGAATTGCTTTTCTCTTCGCCGATAATCACTTTTGTAAAAATAAAAGATAAATTGAAAACAAAAAATCCCCAGACAATATATAACCTGTTGGATAAATTCATCCAGATGGGAATATTGGTTGAAGATCCCGGACGCAAGCGCAATCGCATTTTCGTATTCAAAGGATTGTTGGATATTCTTAAGTAATAATTTTTACATGAATTTGCCGCGAAAAATTGTTTTTTGTAGTAATTTTGGTAATGTCGCAATTATTGATGTAATAATCAAAAAATATGGAAAATATAAAAAGAATCGCAAATTTTTTGTTTGAATTATCCGGGGCTAAAACCACGGTGCGGACCGGGTGGCAAAGGATCGGAATTAAACTTCCGGAATCGCTGGCGGATCATAGCGCGGTGTCGGCGCAGATCGCGTATATTTTGGCAGCCATGGAGGGGGCGAATCCGGATCGCGCGGCGGCGTTGGCGATCTTTCACGATACCGCTGAATTGCGCGTTGGCGACCAGAATTGGGTGACAAGGATATATTCTGACCACGAAAACCAAAAAGAAAAAGCGCAGAGTGACCAGATTGATGGCCTGTCTGTTGCTCCGCAAATGAGGGCGATCTTTGATGAATTAAAGGATTGCCGGACAAAGGAAGCCCAAATCGCTTGGGACGCGGATTCTTTGGATGTGGCGATCCAAGCAAAAATTTATGCGGAGGGCGGCAAT
>JBAYLX010000106.1:0-3437 GCA_041663885.1 Minisyncoccota bacterium
AACGGTCATTGTTATGCCGCTAAAATCCTTGAAGACTAATTGTTTCAAAAAGACTTTAATTTGGAATTACTAATGATTTCGATGTTATGAATCATTTAGTAAATAACTAACTATTTAATTGTATAAGTTCTTTCCCTCTCAACCGTTCTGAAAATCGGCCAACAAAAAAACTGCTTTGGAAGCAGTTTCCTGAAACAAAAAGTTACAGAAAACTATTCGCTTCGTTTGGTGTTTTTTGATATGTCGTTCTTTAACATTATTTAGTCCAACAAAATGTAGATTAGCAAATCCCAAAACCAATGTCAAGGGTCAAAATAGGGCAGCTAAAACTGTGCCGCCAAACAAAAAACCGCTCATCTTTTTGGCGGTTTTTTTGTTGATTTGTTCAACGGTTAATTTCCGTATATGATTTTCAATCCGGCAATATCTCCGTTCGTTAGCGTGTCGTATTTGGCATCGCCTTTGAATCCGTAGCCGTACATTGTGTTGTTCGCGAAATCCGAAGTGTAGTGGTCGTTCAACCCATACCAGTGGCCCAGCTCGTGGGTGAGAATGCTTTGCGCGTCATAGGCTCCGCTAAACGCCGAAACGCGACCAATGCCGCATGAGGGAAGAATATCCTGGTCAGCCCATTTCCAAACGTATTTTTTATTTATTATTGTGTCCAATTCAGACACAATGCCGGATGCGGTATTATACCAGATATACGTGATTGCCAATGCGGAACTGGAGGCCGTTCCCCAAGCGATAATGTTTTTTCCGTCAAAGGCCGCTCGCGCAACAAAAGTCGGCAAACCGGGAACGATCGACACCAAGGGCACGTTGACCGACCAGGCCGCGAAAGCATTGGCGGCGATTTCGGAAAGGTTGCCGCCACCCACAGAAAGCGGCACGCTCGCCGCGTTAAGGCTGTACGTCCAGCTTGCCGGCAATTTCCATCCCGCCGCGTCCACCACCGCCTCGCTGGCACCGTCGGCAACGCACATCGCAACGGGATCCGGCACGGGCGCGGGTTTTGCCTTGTGCACGATCACGCGCACTTTTAAATCCGGCCGCCCGGCAACATCATAAACGCCGTCAACTTCGGGAACATCAACATCCTTATTGTTTTTCGCCAGGACGGAATTATTTCCCGCTAATAATCCGGAAAACACAACCGCTGCCAATACCGCTAAAATTTTTTTATTCATGTTTTTTAATTGTTGTATTATTGTTACGTTTAATGATTTAAATCGACACCAACCTTCGCCGCCACCTTGAAATGCCATTTTTCGTGGCGGTCTATATCCCGCCGCATACCGATTTGCTCCGCGTGGTAATCATCAATCTTGTCGTCCATGCGCGCCATCCGATTGGCAAGAGTATCGATTCTGGCATTAACCTCGTCAAACTTCTTATCGATATTGTCGAACTTCCAGTCAAGCTTTTCAAATTTGACCCCCAGAAAATCAACCAGCTCTTTGTATTCGCTGTTTCTAATTTGGTTATTTTCTTTTGTATTTTGGTCGTCCATTGATAGGTTTGATCGTGCTTTGATTATATCAAAGCGGGTTTGCGTGTCAAAAAAGAAAAAAGCCCGAAAATATAAAATTTAAGGACCGGCAGATTTTGGATTATAGGATCAATTTTTTTTAATTTAGAACCCGATAATCCGGCAATCGATTAGAGTTAAAGATCTGCCCGCCTGGATGCCGCGCTTATATGTCGGACAAGAGAAATGCTTGAGTAGGATTTTCAACATAAGATCCTCATAATCCGATTCCGCCGCGACAACTATTGAGTCGCGCCTTATGGTTATGAACGGGATGCCGTCGATCCTTTCCAACAGCGATCTGGCAAATAACAATGCTTGAAAATCTATCGCGATTTCTCCATCCGGATACGCGCGGATTTCTTTTCCTTTTTGAAAAACGACATCTTCCACTTTTTCGCGGAGGAGTCCGTCTGTTCCAATAAACCAAAGCACAAACCCACCCGGCCGGCATACAACCTCAATGTGCGGATAATGGGTGGTTTCCGTATCTATATTTTTTTCGGCGATAATTGGCTCCTCCTGCAGTTGCCGTTTTTTTCGCATTTTTATTATTATACGAAGATATCTAATAGGACGCAAGACGGCTTTGCAACAAAAAAAGGGCAATTGCCCTTTTTTGTAAATTAGGTTAAAAAATTTATTTTTGGCAGTTTGATTTTTGGCATTCGGCTTTCGCGCTGGCGTCAGGGATCAGGTCGCACGCGCCGCAAATCGATTGGGGCGAGTTTTCAAGGGATTTTTGCACCGTGGCCGTGAAATCCTGGAATTCCACTCCGGCCGGAAGTTCAAACATCGCGGCGTCAACACTCCATGGCGCGCAGGAAAATTTCATTTTTTGGCTGGCATCCATTGCGCCGCCCTGCGTTGCCGGCGCTTCCGGGTTTTTTTGTTGGTCAAAGGCAGTAAATTTCAATTTCATCGCCATCGGCTCAATACCTGCCGCGTTGTTTTCGTTCCAAACATATTCCCAGCCATCCTTTACAATCACGAAGACATTGTTTTTTATGCCCCCGATATCCATCACCATCTCGCTGCGCAGGTTTTTACCATCGAAATAGATCGTCTGTTTCTGGGTTTTTCTCTCCATATCGAATTCGGCGTTGCATTTTGACGGAGTCGCTTTCGCCATCAGATCGGTCAAGGTACCATTAAAATCATTGGTTGTATCTGACGGTTTGTTTGCCGATTCATCGGCGGACCTAGAAGTATCTTGAATATTGGTTTCCTGAGGCGGATTCGGCACGCCAAATCCACCGACACCGTAATTTTTTTTAATTCCAACAAACCAAACAGCACTTGCGGCCAGTATCACGACAACCACAACACTCAAGATGATTTTATTGTTCATGTTTTTGATTAGTATTTATTTAATCATAGCACAAACATACGCAACAAACATCGTAACCACTTACCGGGGCTATAAAACAAACTCAAAATGCAAGTTTGCCGAGGTCAGACCTCTGCTCCGCCAACTGGCGGATACGCCGAGGACTGACCTCAAGATACAAATACCCTAGTAAGTGGTCATTAAACATCGCGGGATCATTCCGCCGATTCGAGTTTTGCTTCAACGATCAGGCGCTTCAGGTCGCGGCCCGGCGGCCAGCAGGTGACCAGAACCAGGGAACTGCCGCTCGCGATGGAAGGGATGTCACCACCCTTGGGGATGATTTGGCTTTGCAAAACTTCGTAATTATATGTTTTATCGTCATAGACCGCAATTATCTTATCTCCCGCAACCAGATCAACAATACGGGAAAAAATCGTGTCATGCTTGATTTCAGGCCATCCGGCTGGAGCGCTATGTCCCAACAAAATTGTTTGGCCGGCTATCCCCAATCCCGCTGAAGTCGGATAAATTACTGCGCCGGAATCAAGCAATTTTTTCAATTTCAAGGTGTCA
>JBAYLX010000107.1:0-3420 GCA_041663885.1 Minisyncoccota bacterium
AGCAAAACCAATCCGGCTGCAAAAGATATTTTTGCGGCACGGGCGCCGGAATCAATAACATCTTTGATCAAACCGCCTTCTGGCATTTGCGGATTCTTGCCGATTACGCTTGCCCAAAATTGAGTCCCTTCGAAAAGCAAACAAAGAGATAGAACAACAAAAGCCGCAATGCTTAAAAATTTCAACCACCTTGAATTCTGCCATTTTTTTGAAACCGCCAAATATAGCGCGATGAAAACATTGAAAATAATGTATGATCCCAAAAATGAATCATTGCCGATGAATCCACCGGCATGCGCAACGGGGTCTTGGTTGAACAACGCCTCAATGCCGATAATCGAAGCCACGGTTATGCTTGCAGAAAAAAACCACCTCCAATCGCGTTCTCCAAATACAGATAAAACAACCGCAAAAATTGCGCCAAGATGCAAAAACATCAAAACGCCAGACATCCTTTCAAAATCCGACCAGAAACTTGTTAAAAAATTGGAACCGGCTAAAGCAGCGACAAAAGAAACTGCCAGAAACGCAATTATCGAAATGACAACCGGTTTCTTAACGTTAAAACAATATTTCTTCCATCGTAAAACCAAAAATATCCAAAGGAAAAAAGCTGCCTCGGATACCGCCATGAAATAAAGGCTTTTGAAGCCAACAAAAGGAAAATATATATTTTTATTAACGAGGAATGGAACCGCCAAAACAGCAAAAACAAAGCCTTTTATTAAATTTGCCAAAAAATTTTCGCTCATTTGCTTTTTTGCCAAGTATCAATGCCGAAAGCCAAAAAAATACCCGCGAACAATCCGGCAATTGCCGCCAAAACCGCGTTCAGCGCAAGCTTTGGCGACACGGGATCTTCGGATGCATATGGTTCGACGATCACCGCCATTGGCCGCGATTGAGTCAGCAGCGCATTCATTGATAAAATCTCCGCCTTCTCCTGGCTGATTTTCAAATAAAGGTCCTCTATCGCCTGCTGTTTCGTTTCCAATAACCGGCGGTCGGATGCCAATGCAAGCTGGATTCCCGCCTCTTGATTGCTAATTATCTCATTGTTCAATGAAAAAACCTCCGCTTCAATGATTTTCTTTTCCGTTTCGACTGACAAAATTTTAGCTGAAATTCTTTCGATGTCGTTTTTACCAATGTTGATATTTTCAATAATTATCTCTTTTTTTTGCAAAATGCGCGGTCCATAATCACCCGTTATCTCAGTGCCAAGTTTTGACAATATCGATTTCGCCAAATCAGTTTCCGAAGAATCGACCGAAAATGATATGAAACTGTCTGAAAAATTATTGACTTTAATCTTGGGATAGCTGCTTGCCTTGATTTTAAGAAAATCCCGCACATTGCGTCCGTAATAATCCCCGTTGATCTTCTTAACGATTTCACCGGGTTCTTCGATCGGAATCAGTTTGCCGTTATCCGGCACAACCCCGACGTCCAAAGTCATTTTGACCTCATATATTTTCGGCATTGCCAGGCTGAAAATAAATGCCGCAAGCGCCGCCGCTATTCCAAGCCCTATAATTAATTTTGATCTTTTAGCCAAAGTGCTTAAAATTTCCCTCAGACTAATTTCATCATATTCGCGAGTTTGATTGCTCGGGGTAATGTTTTCCATGCTTTTTCGATGAGTTATAGTTAGATTCTAATAATTTTCCTTTTTCCGTCAATACGACGATAATCAAAGCTTGTATATCATTTCAAATAATCAGGTATCAATTCTTTCATTGAACTAATTATCTTTTCTTTATCGCAAGAAAGCGCCGCGGCGCGGATATCGTCCAACATGCCATTGAATTTATTCGCATCTACATCCGCCATCTTGGCGATAAAGATTTTTTGGTTCTGGGTGGCAATTGTTCCTTCCGCGGCCGTCAGCAATTCCTCATAAAGCTTTTCCCCTGGCCGCCGCCCGACAAATACGATGGCAATGTCTTTATCCGGCTCAAACCCCGACAACCGTATCATTTCCCGGGCCAGATCAAGTATCTTTACCGGTTTGCCCATATCTAAAACAAATATTTCCCCGCCATTGCCCATCGCACCGGCTTGCATAACCAAAAGACAAGCTTCTGAAGTCAGCATGAAATATCGCGTCATTTCCGGATCCGTCACCTCAACCGGGCCGCCCTTTTTAATCTGTCCGCGAAAAGTAGGAATTACGCTGCCACGGCTATTCAGCACATTGCCAAAACGCACGGAAATGAATTTTGTGATGTTTTCCCCATTGAAATTTTGACAAACCATTTCACATATTCTTTTGGTTGCGCCCATAATCGAAGTTGGATTAACCGCCTTGTCAGTGGAAATCATGACGAATTTTTCCGCTCGGGCTGCCAGCGCGGCCGCGGCAACGGTCTTTGTCCCAAAAACATTGTTTTTCACCGCTTCGTCGGGCACACCCTCCATCAACGGAACATGTTTGTAAGCAGCGGCATGGAACACAACCTCGGGCCGGAATTTTTCAAAAATATGCTTTATTTTTATCGCATCGCAGATATCGGCAATGAGCGGAAAAATATCGGCGTTAGAATAATTGCTTTTCAATTCTTTTTCGATGTTGAAAATACCGGTTTCATCCTGATCCAATACCAGCAAAATTTTTGGCTTGAATTTCATAACCTGGCGGCACAATTCCGACCCAATCGATCCAGCCGCGCCAGTAACCAGAATCGTTTTGCCGCGAATGAAATCGCCAATCGCAACAGTATCAAGCGAAACCGGCTCTCTTTCCAATAGATCCTCGACGTCAACCTCGCGCACATTAGCAACTGTTATCTGGCCGTCAATTAGTTCGGTGATCGAAGGCAAAACTTTTAAATTTTTAACGCCTGATTTTCTTGAAATTTCAACTGCCCGCTTGATCGCCTTCGATCCTGCCGCCGGCAAAGCGATGATTATTGATTCAATGTGCTGGTTTGCCGCAATCTGCGGCAGATTTTCGATCAAGCCCAACACTTTGATTCCGTGGATCAAATTTCCCAATTTGGCTTTATTGTCATCAACAAAGCCCACCGGCAAATAAGCGCTGCCCTGCTGGGCAAGAATACTGCGCAAAAGCTGTTCTCCGGCATCGCCCGCGCCCACAATCAGCGTCCGCGACATCCCTTTGCCAACGTCATTCCGCCGCGATAACGAAAGATAAGCGCGCTTGGCAAACCTAATTCCGCCACAAAACAGAAAAATGAAAAAATAAGCGATAAAAATAGTGGAGCGCGGAAATCCCGAAAACAAAGGATACTCGCGCAGCAAAAAAAGCGCGGCCAGCGTCGCAAGAAACGAAAATGCCGCCGCCCGCAAAAGCAACACCAGCTCTTGAACACTCACATACGCCCATGTAAATAAATAAAGTTTTTGCCAATAAAAAACCGGCAGGCAAATGAGAATATTGATGGCCGAAAGCATCGC
>JBAYLX010000108.1:0-3418 GCA_041663885.1 Minisyncoccota bacterium
GCTGGCCACATTAGTGGTTAACAAATTGCGCGGCATTTTCAACGCTTTGGCGGTGAAAGCACCGGGTTTTGGCGATCGCAAAAAAGAAATGCTAGCGGATATCGCGGCAGTAACCGGAGCCACGGTGGTTTCGGAACAATTGGGTATGAAAATGGAAAATGTAACGCTCAAAGATCTTGGTTCGGCGCGACGCGTTGTTTCCGGAAAAGATAAAACCGTGATTGTGGAAGGCAAGGGCGACAAGGCTTTGATCGATGCGCGCATCAATCAAATCAAAAACGAGATTTCCAAGACTGAATCGGATTTTGACAAAGAAAAACTGCAAGAGCGCTTGGCCAAGCTTTCCGGCGGCGTGGCGGTGATCAAAGTGGGCGCGCCCACCGAGATCGAGCAAAAAGCCCGCCAGCACAAGACCGAAGACGCGTTGAACGCGACGCGCGCGGCAGTGGAAGAAGGCATTGTTCCCGGCGGCGGCGTGGCATTATTGAATTCGATCAAAGCGCTGGACAAAGTCCAGGTTGACGGCGAAGAAGCCATCGGCATCAATATTTTGAAACGCGCTTTGGAAGAACCGATCCGCCAGATCGCCGGCAACGCCGGCGTCGAAGGCGCGGTGGTTATCGAAAAAATCCGCCAGAGCAACGGCACGGTCGGATTCAACGCGGCCAAGATGAAATACGAGGATATGTTGGCCGCCGGAGTGGTTGATCCCACGAAAGTGGTGCGGGCGACCATCCAGAACGCGGCTTCCGCGGCCTCGATTTTGTTGACCACCGAAGCCATGGTGATCGAAAAACCCAAGAAAGACGGCTGCGCCTGCAATTCCGGCGGCGGTATGCCCGGAGGCATGGGCGGTATGGGCGGAATGGAAGGAATGGGATATTAGAATTATAAAACCGCGAACCGCGGAATCAAAACCAAAAAAACGCAAGAGCTCCCGAAAAGGGAGCTTTTGATTTCACTATTGCAATATCGCTTTTTTTGTTGACAGAATGGGGCAGATGATTTATTTTAATAATATCTATGAAGCGATATGGCTCCAACTGCTGTTGCCTGACAACGATCTTTTGACGGGAAGGGCTTAAATAAGTTTTACGAACCATAATTAAAATTTTTAAAAGCCTCTTTTCGGAGGCTTTTGCTATGCTTTACAATATAAAAAAATGCCACACTACGAAATCAAAAAAATCGAAATCGATTCGTTGAAACCGCACGAAAAATTCAGTCTGGAGCATTTTGAAGAGCTGCGGATGGAAATCAAAAAAGACGGCGTTCTCAAGGATCCGATCATTGTTGATAAGGACAATCTGGTCATCCTGGATGGGCACCACCGGTACAACGCGCTGCTGTCGTTGGGTGCCAAATTTTGCCCCGTATGCCTGGTTGATTACCAGGATGAAGCGATTGGAGTCGCTTGCTGGCGGGAAAACGAAAAAATCACCAAAAAAGAAGTGGTTGCCGCCGGCGTTTCCGGAAAGTTATTGCCGGTGAAAACTTCGCGCCACCACATTCCCGACCGGCCGACCGGATTGAACGTTCCGCTTTCCGAATTGCAGTGACATCTTTACATTTTTGGGGTTTGCTATAAAATAAAGCCATAATAACAACACAAAATCATGGAATTAACACTAATAATATTGGCAGTGGCGGCGGTATTGTTTTTTTTGGCCATCAGCGGGTACAACGGCTTGGTGGTCTTAAAAAACCGGGCCAAGGAGGCTTGGGCCGATATCGACGTGCAATTGAAGCGGCGGTATGATTTGATTCCGAATTTGATGGAAACCGTCAAAGGCTATGCCAGCCATGAAAGCGGCGTGTTCCAGAAAGTTACTGAAGCCCGCAGCGCGGCGATGGGAGCGACCACTCCCGAGGATAAGATCGCCAAAGAAAACGCGTTGTCCCAAACTTTGAAAAGCTTGTTCGCGGTGGCGGAAAGTTATCCTGATTTGAAAGCATCGTCTAATTTTATCGAGCTCCAGCGCGAATTGACCGATACCGAAGACAAAATCCAGGCGGCGCGCCGGTTCTACAATGGCAATGTCCGGGACTTGAATACCAAAATCGAGGTTTTTCCCTCCAATATCGTGGCCAAAATTTTTGGCTTCAAACAAATGGCATTGTTCGAAGTCGCCGGCGAAGAAGAACGCCAAGCGCCGAAAGTCAGCTTCGAACAGAAATAATATTTTGATGCAGTTTTCAACTTTCCGCGCCGCCTAAAAAACGGCGTGGGTTTGTCCTTGATTCTGAATAAATCAAAATGTAAATATCAAAGATCAAAATGACAATTTAAAGATGTAAAATTTTTAAATTCAATTTTTTTTAATTTTACATTGTCATTTTCCATTTTGATTTTTGAACTTTACACTCTGTATGGCTACTCTCTATACCCAGGTTTCAAATAATGTTTTCAAGACTTGGGTTTTGATGTTTTTCTTTTCTTTGTTCGTCATTGGCATCGGCGGGCTGTTTTCGTATGCGCTTAACGATCCGGGCATCATCTATATTGCCGTGGCGATCGCGGTTTTCCAAAGTTTTTTCTCGTATTGGTATTCCGACAAAGTCGTGCTGGCGATGGCCGGAGCCAAGATGATCGAAAAGCGCGACAATCCCGAGCTTTACCGCTTGGTGGAAAATCTGACGATCGCCGCCGGGTTGCCGCTGCCAAAAATCTACATTATCAACGAAGACCAGCCCAACGCGTTTGCAACTGGGCGCGATAAAAACCACGCGGTGGTGGCGGTTACGGCCGGATTGCTTGCCCGTCTTGATAAAGCCGAGCTTGAAGGCGTGATTGCCCATGAACTTAGCCATATTGGCAACCGGGATATTCTGTTGCAAGCCGTGGTGGTGGTTTCCGTGGGCATCGTGGCGATCCTTTCGGATTTTTTCCTGCGCATCAGTTTTTGGGGCGGCGGGCGGCGCAATGATGACCGCGATCGCGGGCAATTGGGTTTGATTTTGATGGTGCTGGCAATCGTGGCCGCGGTTTTGGCGCCGATTGCCGCGACGATGATCCAGTTGGCGATCTCGCGCAAACGCGAATTTTTGGCGGATGCCGATGGCGCGCTGCTGACCCGCTATCCCGAAGGCCTGGCGCGCGCGCTGCAAAAGATCGCGGCGGATCCGACGCCGTTGCGGAGCGCCAAAGATTCCACCGCGCATCTGTATATTTCCAATCCGTTCCGCGGCAAGCAGGCGCAAAGCTGGATGACCAAACTATTCTCCACCCACCCACCTGTCGAAGAGCGCGTCAAAATTTTGATGGAAATGTCGGTGTGATAAAAAAATAAAAATCCAGAAGTTATGCTTCTGGATTTTTCATGATTTTCATTTGGATTTTTCAAGAGTTATCAGGTTTATTTGCGGCCGGGCGAAAAACCGCAGGGATACCATTCCCGTGCCGATGCCGTTGGTAACA
>JBAYLX010000109.1:0-3358 GCA_041663885.1 Minisyncoccota bacterium
CCTGCCAAAAAACCAAAAGCCCTACCAAAACGAAGTCGGCCAAACACCCGAGGACTGGATAACGATGTTTTTACAGCACTTAGAAGAAACCGGCCAGGTGATTGACGATTTTCAGGGAAATGGAAGTGTCAACTACCTGTTAGCGGCTTTTCACCCCTCTGCCGGCTTTGTCCCGAGCGGCCGCTGGAGCCGCGGCAATCGGCAGGCCTACTTGGGCAGGCGCGATCCGAGGTCTCGCGCTGGCGATTGTGGTGCGCGTTCCGCCGTGGTGAGGAAAGAGGCGATTGGAATTTGAGATTTTTACTTTTTTTGGGTTTTATCTTTGGGGTTGGGGGTTACTTAATCAAAATCACAATATTATGACCAAAAATTATGACGGATTTTCTCCGTTGACACCGGGAAATGAAGCCGAGACAAAATTGGCAAAAGTTGGCAAAAACGAAACAGAACTAAATCATGGGCGACAGGCCGTAAGCGCCCGCGCCGATTTGCGTCGGCGTTTATTGGAGTTTAAAATTAACGCCGAAAAATTGGCGGCGGAAAACCAAACCGAAGCCGACAAAGCGCGATTAGCGTCGCTGTACAAAGAGGCCGACGGCGAATTACAGCCAACGCCGGAGGAAGTGAATATCTGGGAAGACCGTCTGAAAATTTTGCGACAAAAAATTGAAGAAAACGCGGAACTGTTTCCCAATGCGGCGGCGTACAATGCGGCCCAAGCGGCCAAACTAAAAATCGCGGTGAACGAAAATGCCGATGAAGAAATAAAACAAGCCAGATTATTTCTTGCTCAAACCAAGGATCTACCCAAAGATTCCCCAACCGCGCTTCTGCCCGACGCAATACTGCTCGGGATAAACAAAAAAATTGCGGAAAAGACCAATTTACCCGCCCTGCCGGACATGGCCGCGTTGGCCGTGGACGACGAAGCGTTTTTATCGGATTGCGGACTGGTGATCGCGGAAAAAAACCGCGCTGATTTTGCTAAACTTTTGCCGGTCGAACAAACGCGCCGCGCGTCGGTCGTAATGGATAACGCTTTAAGCACGGTGCTCGCGGAGAAATTTATAATAACAGATATAGATAAACACCAGCGGCAAGCAGTGCTAAAACGAGCGCAAAAAACATTAAATGATTTGGTGGAGCGCCCGGAGAGTTCACTGGAAGCTGAATCAAAAGAAGTTAAAATATTAAGCCGTACGCTTTGCAATTTGGCGGGCGAGGACAGTTTGCGCGCTCTGCAAGAAATCGGCGGTCGCGGTGTGGCGGCTTTGGCGGATAAAGAGCAAAATGCCATGCGCATCGACTACACAGTGCGGATAATCCGCGATTTATTGGAAGCGGACACTGCCAAAGGCGGCGCCGTGGCCATGAAATTTTTGGGCAGAAACGATTTGCCGCAAAATATTTTTGAAGAGTTAATTGGGAGTTTAACGGGAAAAGAAGTGCTTACCAAAAAAGTCGCTCAATTTACGAGCGCGACCGAAAATTATCCATTTTTGCGCAAATTAATCGCCGAATATCCCAATCAATTCAATACGGTGGTGGATACTTTGGCCAAAATAAAAGATTATCAGCCGGCCGGCAATGAGGACGAAATTTTTTCCGCCATTCGCGATTTGGATTCTTTGACTCCGATAATTTTTAACCGCTACCGCAGCACGGACGCCGCCGGCAAGGTGGAATTAGCGCGCCAAATAAGAGAATTAAAGCCGAAATTTTTCCGCAATGTGCCCATTAAAGAAATTCTTCCCAAAAAAGACCGAGAAATTTTGGCCGAAATGGTCTATCTATCTTACCAGCCGGTAGGAATGAGTTTTGGCGAGGTGGAAAAATTCATCAGCCGGTTAAACGACCACACCGCGGATTTGGAGGATTACAAGTTTCCCGAGGACGGCTACGATTTTGAACTGACTACCTCCAAAAATTATTCCGTCAAGGAAGGCGAGTATTTGGATAAAGATAAAATCCGTTCTTATGTCGCCATGTTTGGCGTGGAGATACCGAAAACCGAAGAGCAGAGAAAGACGGTGTCGGCGCTTTTGGCGCGCGTGGCCAAGGCGGGCAAAGATTTTGCCCTGCCAGAATTAGGCCAGATTTTAAGCATCATGAACGGCGACCAGCCGGTGCGCGCCTTTGGCGAAAAATATCGGGCCACCGAAAGCGATGGCGATTTTTACCATTGCCTCAACGATTTAAAAGAAATTGTCGGCGTTTATTTCAAAGACAACTATTGGGAGCGCTTGAGCAATTTTTTGGGGGCCAATCCGGACATTGAAGGCCGGATACTGAAAATCATGAGCGACCCGGCGCGTCAAAAGCAAATAGAAAAAGATTTGTCCGCGGCCAAGGACGAAATTGGGCCAAAATTTTTATCGCCGGACGGAAAGCAAATTGACTGGTCACGCGCTCATTCGCGCGAGGGGGTGGCGCGAATTTTTAGCGCGTTTATTTATCACCGCATTTTGAAAAGCGTGCGCGAAGATATGCGCAAAAGCAGTAATAAATTCGTGGAAAGCGAAACCGGCGCCGTGGCGGAGAAAAAAACGCACACTGACCTCAAGGCGTATATTTCCAAAAATGTCGGATCATTTTTCGCCAAGGCGTCGGCCGGCATTTGCACTTCCGAGGATGTGGGGCTGTTTGAACGCGACGACCATTTTCATATTAACATCGTGGAAAATGATGAAAAAGTGCGCGCCAATGTCCAGGCATATTTGATTAACGATGACAAAGGCAAGTCATTGGTATTGCGGGGCTTTAATCCCAACACTATATTTTTAAACAAAATTGATCCGGGCAATTTTTGCGAGGCGGTATTAAAAATCGCGCGCCAATTTGCGCGCGACAATAATTTGAAGCATGTTTATATCACCGAGCATCTCTCGGGCTGGCACGCGCTTTCCAATCGCGAAACGGTAGCCAAGTATTTATTGGGAAAGTATGTGAAAGAAAAAAGTAGAAAAGATTATCATCTGCAAATTGCCAGTTCGCAAAGCGTGAATCATATTTACGAAGTGTAACCCCCAACCCCAAAGATAAAACCCAAAAAAAGTAAAAATCTCAAATTCCAATCGCCTCTTTCCTCACCACGGCGGAACGCGCACCATAATTGCCATCGCGAGACCTCGGATTGCGCCCGTACAAGCAGGCCTGCCGATCGCCGCGGTACCAGCTGCCGCGCGGGACAAAGCCGGCAGAGGGGTGAAAAGCCGCTAACAGGTAGTTTATACTCCCATTTCCCTGAAAATCGTCAATCACCTGGCCGGTTTCTTCTAAGTGCTGTAAAAACATCGTTATCCAGTCCTCGGGTGTTTGGCCGACTTCGTTTTGGTAGGGCTTTTGGTTTTTTGGCAGG
>JBAYLX010000110.1:0-3291 GCA_041663885.1 Minisyncoccota bacterium
GGCGGCTGGTTCTATCTATCATCAGGGAACCCCGACACGCTCAAAAATATCATAAAAATGTGGAAGGCGATCGGCATCGGCTACGGGATCATGCTTATGGCCTGGATATTAACCTCTTGGCTGTTATTAGCGGTCGGCTACAATAGTTTCTGGTGGAAAATATTGTGAAAAACTAAACTTTAGATTTTAAAAATGATTTTTTTGAAAAAAATATTTCTTTGTTCCGCCTTAATAATGTTTTTTTGTTCGCAAGGATATTCGATTGTTAAAGCCGGATGCATGTACATGTATCCCGATGACGGGTATTCGGCTAATTACGAAATGGGAAGATGCGGCGGCAGTATATATTATTTTTCAACCGGCAGTAAAGCCAACGAACATGAATCATCAAAAGACATCCAATGCGGATCCTGGCAAAAAATAAAAAACCATTCCGCGTGTGAATATAATGGCGCCGCCGACGATAATACCACTCTCCAGTATTACGCGTGCGAATGCGACGCTGGCTGCCTGCAATCGTCAGTATCGGATGTCCGCTATTTTGACAATCCAGCTATCATCGACAAAAGCGGAACAGACGAGCAGGCTAAAGCGAAGCAAAGCAGCGGTTCAATAAAATTACCGGTAAAAATCGTTTGGAATTCAGCGGGAAACGAAGAAGCTTGGCCGGGAGGAGAAACCGACAACTCCGGCGACTTGTCGGAAGAATACTCTTGCCGCGAAGTCAAAATTAGTAATTATCATATATATTCAGACGATTGCGGCGATAAATCAGTGGAAAGAAAGGGGGAGGCGGTCGGGATCGGATCATATCTGATTGATTTTGAATATATTCCCACAACAACAATCGGGCAGACAACGCCATCCCTTAACTTGACCGAAAAGGAAAAAGACAATACCGTGCCGATCAAAAACGGAAAATTCATCCCGGCTGCCGACAAAAAAAACGGCATTTACCAATTTGTCATTGGAAAACCGGAATTCAATGAAATTGAAAACGCGAAAGCATGTTTTTTTGAATCATCGTCAACGATCCGCTGGCGCGTGCGGCCATGCTGCGACAAAGAAGGCAAACAATGTATGGATGAAGGCACGGCCCAATGGCAAGAATTTACCACCAGCACCGCGCCGGAATTGATGAAACCACTGGATCCTGATTGGAACGGCGGAGGCGAAATAACAAAATCGTCCAAAGAGCTTGTCCCGGCAATCGAACCTTTGCGCTGGTGCAAAGCCAAACTGCCCGAAACCAGCCAAATCAAAAACCGGCCGGTGCAATATGCCAAATCCTATCAGATGACAATGGCTTCAGACGAATCAAACTCATTTACCTCCGGATTGATGGATGTGCTATCAGGAAACACTTCGGTTTCTTCTTATTTAACTTCATTGTTTTCTACGCCAACGGCTACCCCGCAAACACCCCATGCCCTGGCGCTCGTCAATGGCAATCTGGCATACAATGTTTTCCCGGATAAAACCACCGGCGAGGTGGAAACCTGGTTCCCGGCCCAAAGCCGCGGGGATTTGGCGTTTTTTTCGCGCGGCCGCACCTATTCTTGGAGATTAACCAGCTGTTCGGACGATTTCACCAAAAAATGCTTCGCGGACTCCAGCCAAGAATGGAAAATAAAAACGCCCGGAAAAAATTCCGTTCCGCCCGAAATAATTCCCGCGCCCCAAGCCGTAACGCCAAAAGACGACCCGAATGGTAATGAACCTATCGGTTTTCCGATCAGCTTGTCTTGGACAGTTCCTTCCGGTGCCAATTCGTTCCGCTATGAAACCGATATCCCGAATTTAAACGGGGGAAGAACTACCGCGTGGAATGTTGTTCCCAATAATGAATTCGATGACGCGACCAGGAAAATGTTTGGCTTGGATAATACGATGATCATGCTTGACACCACCTATAAATGGCGCGTCAGATCCTGCGCGATGTTTGATTCCGGGAAATCGGATATAAATGACTGCGACGCGTGGTCAAATTGGTTTTTTTTCCGCACCACCGGCCGGCCGCCATTGAAAGATTCAATGCTTCCCAACATGGATTCCGTCGCAAGCTATCCGCAAAATTTCACTTGGGAAAAAGTTTCCGGCGCCAGATCATACAAAATCAAATTACTCACCAGCCGCAATATCGAAATCAAGGAAAAAACCGTCAAATTCGGACCGCAAGACCGGGGCCGGCCCGGAACCCAATTTGATTATCCCGACATCAAGCCGCCGGTCAACACCGATTCCAAGGCGTACTCTTGGAAAGTGCAAACCTGCGCCGACGAAAACGGCGAACGCTGCGGCGCATGGAGCGACCCCCAGCACTTCACCACCGCGCGGCCCGGGTTCCCGCAGATACAGACCCAAAAAAAGATTTACGGGTCATTGAATGGCGTTGATTTGGCATGGACCGGCCAAACAAAACAATACTGGATAACGATGAACTACGACCAAACCCAACCCAAATGCGGCCTGCAAAACCCGATTGTCAATAAAAAAATTACCGGCACCTCCTGCTCGATGCAAAACGGCTGCATCCCTGAGGACATTAAAACTTCTTGCGTCGGTTCTTATGAATGGACCATCCAGCCCTGCACCAATCCGGATTGCCTTGATAGGGGAATCGACAACATCAAATCAGGAAGTTTCTCGGTCAGCGCGAATGCGAGCGAAACCAACACTCTGTCAGTATGCGGCCAAGATGCCGACACCGCAAAAAGCGAATGGGACGAAACCGAAGTTTGCGGTATCAGGCATATTTTTCTTTTTTTGAAGATCGCCATTAATTTCCTTCTTTTCAAGCTCCTTATTCTAATGCTGCCGATATTCGTGCTGATCAGCGGCGGCTGGTTTTATCTTTCCTCGGGAAAACCAGACACAGTAAAAAATGTCATAAAAATGTGGAAAGAAATCGGCATTGCCTACGGACTCATGCTTTTGGCCTGGCTTTTAATCTCTTGGTTGCTGCTGATCGTCGGCTACAATAACTTGTGGTGGAAAATATTGTGAAAAAAAATTATAATAAACCATAATGAACACCACAATTTTAAAAATTTTTTTTATTTTGATTTTTGTTTTCGTCGCTCCAATTATCTACGCCGCGGAAGATGAAAATATACAAACCACCGATTATTTCGAAATAGGAAACGATTGCGGCGTTTCCATCGGCGACGACAAAAGCGGCAACATCACCTGCAAACCCTGGCAAAAAGGATCGCAGACTTCATATATGGGCGTCAGCACCGGCAGCTGCGTCTGCGACTATTCGTGCCTGCCGACTCCGCCCGACCATTA
>JBAYLX010000111.1:0-3281 GCA_041663885.1 Minisyncoccota bacterium
GATAATGGACAGAAGCTTGGCGATATCGGCCATATGCAGCCCCGTTGTCGGTTCGTCCATAACATAGATATTGCCCTTTTTATGCAGTTCGGAAGCAAGCTTGATTCTTTGCGCCTCGCCGCCCGAAAGCGTGCTTAGCGGCTGGCCCAATTCCAGATAATCAAGGCCGACGTCGGTTAATACCTGAAGCTTTTTATTGATCTGCGAATCTTTGAAAAATCCTTTCATTTCAGCCACGGTAGTGTGAAGGATATCGTCAATGTTTTTGCCGTTATACCTGATCGCCAAAACTTTTTCGGTATATCTTTTACCTTGGCATTCGTCGCAAGTCACCCGGACTTCGTCCAGAAAGCTCATTTCGTAGCTTATGGTTCCCAAACCTTTGCATTTGGGACAAGCGCCCGCGGAATTGAAGCTGAACAGGGAAGCGTTGGTATCAGTTGCCCGGGCAATTTCCTTTCTGATCTCGTCAAATATGCCGACGTAGGTTACCGGGTTGGAGCGCGACGATTTGCCGATGGACGACTGGTCGATGACGACAGCGCCGCGGTTCTGGCTTAAAAACACGTCATTAATCAAGCTGCTTTTTCCCGAACCGGCAACGCCGGTAATGCAGGTCAGCACTCCCTTGGGAATTTTTGTTGATACATTCTTTAAATTGTTAAGGCGGGCGTTATTTATTTCAATACATTCGGTCCATGGTTTTCTCGCCTTTGCGACAGGGGAGCGATTGTTTAAAAACTCAGCCGTCAACCCTTTTGATTGCGCCAATCCCTCAAAGGGACCGGAATAAACGATTTTGCCGCCATTCCGGCCGGCGCGCGGCCCGACGTCAATCACATAATCGGCGCCGCGAATAATATCCGGGTCGTGTTCAACCACAAAAACACTATTGCCTTTATCGCGCAGTTTCTTCAAAATTTCGATCAGCTTGTGATTATCGCGCGGATGAAGGCCGATTGAAGGCTCGTCCAGAATATACATCAAGTCAACCAGGTCGCAATCCAATTGGCGCGCCATCTTTACCCGCTGGCTTTCGCCGCCCGAAAGCGTTGACACCAAACGATTCAACGATAAATAGCCCACGCCGATATCGATCAAGTGCGACAAAATTTGCTTCATTTTTACTACCATCGGTTTGGCAATATCGGTATCAATACCGTCAAGATAAGAATAAAAATCGGTAAATTCCATTTTGACCAGTTCGGGAATGGTTTTGCCGCTAACCCTTACGCTCCGGGCGCTTTCATTGATGCGCGATCCTTGGCAGGAATCACATTCGGAATAAGTGAAATATTTCTGGTAAGCGTTTTTCCGGCCTTCATTCAATTCTTCAGGAGCTTTTTTCAAGTATATTCGTTCAAGTTTCCGGGCAACGCCTTCAAACTTCTTGGTATAGGTGCCCGCGCCGTGAACCTTATCCACGGGAATACCCTTGGCATATAACAAATCATCCAGCTCGGTTTTCGAAAAATCTTTTATTTTCTTGTTTACGTCAAACAAACCGATTGCCCCCAGTTCGCGCCATTGCCAGCCGCCCACTTTATAATCGGGATGATCGATCGCACCTTCGGCGATGGTTTTCTCCTTGTCAATAAGCATGCCGATGTCAACTTTTATCGTTTTTCCCAGACCTTTGCAATCAGGACACATGCCCTGAGGATGGTTAAAACCAAAAGCAAATGACGGACCGATAAATTTATCACCGCAACGCGAAAACAGCAGCCTCAAATATGTATAAATCTCGGTGGCGGTGCCAACAGTTGAACGCATATTGCTTCCCATGCGCTTCTGGTCAATAACAATGGCGGTGGAAATATTCTTGATTTCCTCAACATCCGGCTTTGATAATTTTGGCATACGGGCGCGCGCGAACGTTGAAAAAGTTTCGATAAGCTGGCGCTGGGCTTCGGTGTAAATAGTATCAAAAACAAGAGATGATTTTCCCGATCCCGAAACCCCCGTAAAAACAACGATCTTATGCTTTGGTATCGCCAGCGACACGCTTTTTAAGTTATGCGTCCGGGCGTTTTTAATAAAAATATGGTCATTTGACATATAACGGAATAATAACACAAAAAATTATTTATTTGGATACAGCAGTTTAAACGCGGGGATTGACCATAACGAAGCCCGGTGGTATATTTAATGCAACAATGTTGCAATAGTAAAATGACAAGCATTGATAATATAATTGAAAAAATTAAACGGGATGGCGGTCGTGTTACCAAAATACGCCGGACGATTGTTGATGTTATTTATAATCAAAATTGCTTAATAACGCCGCCGCAGATTCTCAAACAGCTTGATTTGAATAGAATCAAAACTGATCGCACCACAGTTTATCGCGAACTTTGTTTTTTGCTTGATCGCGGCATCATTAGAAAAATCCAACTGGCTGATCAAAACACTTACTACGAAATGTGCGGTGAACACCATCATCACCTTGTTTGCACAAAATGCAAACGAATAAACAAAATTGTTTTGGATAAGCATCTGGAAGCCCAGGAAAAAGAAATTTTAGAGAAAGAAAATTTTAAAGTCCAATCCCATTTACTGGAATTCTACGGCATTTGCTCAAAGTGTCTTAAAAAATAATTCAAACAAAGCATTATGAATAAAAAAATTGTCATCGGTATGGTATCGGTCGCGATTATCGGAGCAGTTTATTTCTTTGGCCACAATCGCGCCACGGTTCCTGCCAGCAGCAGCGGAAAGATAAAAACCGCGACCAGCTTCTATCCGGTTTATTTTTTGGCGCAGCGCATCGGCGGTGAAAAAGCCGAAGTTTCAAACATTACTCCCGCGGGCGCCGAACCGCACGATTACGAGCCGACCGCGGTTGAAATGGCGGCCATTGAAAACAGCCGGATCGTCTTTTTGAACGGCGGCGGATTGGAAACCTGGGGCAACGATGTTCAAAAAACGCTTGACCCGAAGAAAACAATCGTTATCACAGCCGGAAACGGATTGACCAACCTGCAAAAAGACGAAGAGGGCGAAACCATTACCGATCCGCACGTTTGGCTTGATCCGGAATTGATGCAAAAAATGGCCGACGCGGTTTTGGGCGGCTTTATCGCCGCGGACCCGGATAATAAAAATTATTACGAAAACAATGCCGCCAAGTTAAAATCAGAACTGGCCGCGCTGGACGAAGAATATCGCCAAGGCTTTGCCGATTGCGCGAAAAAAGAAATCGTTACCTCGCATTCGGCCTTTGGTTATCTGGCGGCGAGATATGGTTTAAAGCAGGTATCGGTAGCCGGATTGTCGCCCGA
>JBAYLX010000112.1:0-3240 GCA_041663885.1 Minisyncoccota bacterium
AAAGAGGAACAGCCGTATATGCTGCACCGCGCGTTGTTTGGTTCATTCGAGCGGTTCATCGGTTTGCTGATCGAACATTACGCGGGCGCGTTCCCGGTGTGGTTGTCGCCGTTGCAGGTAAAAATTCTTTCCGTGGGCGAAAGCCACATTGAGTTTTGTCAAAAATTAGTTGACGAATTCAAACAATCCGGAATCCGCGCGGAAATCGACGCGGCCGACGAAACCCTGGGCAACAAAATCCGCAAAGCCGCGGGCGAAAAAGTTCCGTATGTTTTAGTTGTGGGCGACAAAGAGGCTGCTGCCGCCTCCGCTAAAAGCTCCGGCGAGCCACAGTCTGATGAATTGAGCGTGCGCGACCGCGGCGCCAAAGAAGCCCGCCAAATTTCCAAATCCGATTTCATCGCCGAAGTCAGCGCCAAAATAAAAAACCGCAACTAAACAAAAAATAATATTGATTAACAGATATTCCAACATTCTTGAGAATGTGAGAATGTCGGTAATTATAAATATGTTTAATCCAGAACAATCCATTGAACAAAATGAATTGCCCAAATTAACCAAAGAGGCAATTCGCGGGCATCGCGGGGTTGGAAAAGACCAAACCAATGCCGATAAGCCGGAAAAAAACGCGCCCGCGGAAAATTCTTTAGCCGCGTTGGAAAGGGCGGTTGAATTCGGGGTGGGAATCGAGTTCGATGTGTGGAAGTCAGAGGAAGGGGAATTGATTTTGTGGCACGACAATCCTAGTGATTTGAAATTGAAAGACAAAGATAAATACGAAAATTTGGCAACCTTAAAGCAGGTTTTTGAAATGGTTCGCGAAAATCAAATTGAAGGCAATAAAATTCCGCTTGACATCGAACTGAAAGATTTGCAGGCGGCTGAGGCGGTTATGGAAATGCTGTCCGGCGAATATAATGATCTTTTAGGCGAACAAACAAAAATTATTTCTTTTAATGAAATAGTTTTGGAAGCAGTTGATAAAATCAGAAAAGAAAGAAGTGTTGACGTTGCCACTGATTTTTTGTATGAACACAAACCGGAAGCGGGCAAACCAGCGCCCGAAGACCCGATCGGGATCGCGCGCCAGATTGGCGCGAAATTCATTATTCCGCATTATCCGCTTTTGAAGGGAGATAAAGCCAAGGAATTGGTTGATGTCGCGGCCGAATATGGAATCAAAGTCGGCACCTGGACGGTTGACGACAAACAAGAAGCCCAGCGACTTATCCAGGCAGGATTGGCTTCAGTCACCACTAACGAACCCGAAAGTTTCTTCGAAAAATAATAACAAACTTCCAGAGACCGGGAATCTGGAGATTGTGTTTCAAAGGCTTAATCTTAAAACATTATGCCAATAAGAAAAACGGAATTTATAGATGGCGAGATTTACCATATTATCATGCGCGGCGTTGACGGTCGGCAGATATTTATGGATGATGAAAATCGCTGGCGAGGAATATTCGGCTTGTATGAATTTAATAATAGAAGCGCGGTTACGATACGCGAACAAAGAAGCAAACGAAAAAAATTAAAAGAAATATTATCCAAGCTTTCCAGAGACCGGGAATATGGGAAAATCGCTGAATTGGAGGCAACGAATGATAGAAGAGATCGGTTGGTAGATATTCTTTCTTTTGTTTTTATGCCAAATCATGTGCATTTTCTGTTGAGGCAGGTTACTTCTGGAGGAATAAGTTTATTTGTTAGAAAATTTGGAGTTGGATATGCGCTGTATTTCAATACTAAATTTAGAAGAAAGGGAGTTCTATTTCAGGGAAGATTCAAAGCCAGCCATATTAATGGCGATGAGTATTTGAAAACGGTTTTTACTTACATTCATGCGAATCCGCTTTCAATTATTGAACCGGGATGGAAAGAAAACGGGATCGTTAATGTCGATGGTTCAATAAATTTTTTGGAAAATTACCGTTGGTCGAGTTATCTTGATTATATCGGCAAAATAAATTTTCCTTCGGTTACTGAAAGAGGCTTCGGTTTGAAAATATTCGCCGGGAGTGAAGAAGATTTTATTTTGAAAGGTCAATCAACTATAAAAAGATTCGTAGATGCTTGGATTAATGGAAAATATTAAATGATGTTTTCCAATTTTTCAGAGACCGGGAATCTGGAGTTTATTATTTTATGAAAAAAAGGATTTGCTTCATATATTGCGGCGGGACGATTGGGATGGTCAGGAAGGGAGACGGATTGCTTGGGCCGGCCCAAAATTCCGGTGATTTGATTTCTTTGGTGCCGGGGCTGGAAAACCTGGCGGATTTCGGCTACGAATTCGTGGCCGATATCGACAGCACCAATATGCATCTGGCGATATGGAAAAAGCTGGCGCAAACGATATTTGATAAATACGAAAATTATGACGGATTCGTGATCGCCCATGGCACCGATACCATGGCGTACACGGCATCGGCATTATCTTTTGCGCTGCAAAACCTGGCCAAGCCGGTGGTGATAACCGGGGCGCAAAAACCGATAATCGATTTGGCCAGCGACGGTCAGAACAATTTGATCAACGCGGCGAAAGTGGCGTTGTTGGATGTTCCGGAAGTTTGCATCGTATTCGGAACAAAGGTACTGCGCGGCAACCGGGCCCAAAAAAGGAGCGAATCGAAGTTGAACGCGTTTTGGTCGCCGGTGGCGCTTCCCATCGGATGCATTGCCATTGAACCGGAAATCGCGTTTGATCGGGTTATCCGCGCGCAAAACAAGGATTTGGTTTTAAAACCGGATTTCGAAAACGAAGTGATTTTCTACCAGATTTTTCCCGGCCTTAATGGCAAATATATCGAGTCGGCGCTGGATGGCGGTTGTAAGGGGATAATTCTTAATTCTTACGGCGCGGGGAATATTCCCAATGGCGATTATTCCCTTTTGCCGGTGATAAAAAAAGCCGTGGCAGCGGATATTCCTGTGGTTATCACCACCCAATGTGTGGAGGGTTCGGCGCGGTTGATGTATGAAGTGGGCGCGGCGGCGTTGGAAGCGGGCGCGATATCGGTGCGCGATATGACCTCGGAAGCGGCGGCAACAAAACTGATGTGGGTTTTGGCGCAAACGCAAGACATGCTTGAAATAAAAAATATTATGCGGCAGAATATCGCCGGTGAAATTTCTGTTAATTAACGACAATAAAAAAATGATAATTATAATCCATGGAAAAGACCAGGAGAAAATCGCGCAAGTGGTCAGTGATGAGATTATTATCGGTAAAGAGCAGGA
>JBAYLX010000113.1:0-3207 GCA_041663885.1 Minisyncoccota bacterium
ACGCCGACCGAATGTTCAAACCGGCTCTGCTCCGTCCTTGGATAAAAAGGCGTGAAATATCCCGCCTGATCAATCTTTTTCAATCGTTGCATCGTCGGACAATCCATCAATTCCAATATCACCTCCTCGCTAATTTCCATTTTTCCGTACACCCGGTCCATATGTTCCATATTTTTTACTCGATGCGCCAGCGGTCCAATTCAGGCAAGGTGGTTTGGGCGACTTCGCGCGCCTCGCTTTCTTCCATACCCATTTTCTCCACCGCGATTGCCACCTGCATCTCGATAAACTCCGCCAAATCAACGTCGCTGGTGAACACTCCGTCCTGCCAGCAATACTGGCAATATTCCTTGCTCTTTTTGCCATCGGCATCAGTGCCGAAATCTTCCGGCGATTCCATCGGCATTCCGCAACTCTGGCAAATTTTAACCTCTTCAATATCCATATTTTTTAGTTATTTTTTACTGCGATTATTATCATATCAAAAAACCCTCGCCTTGTCCCGCAAAAAACCAACGCCACACCTTTTTTCTTATTCGCGCAAACAAGAAAATAATTATCTCGTCTTAATCTTTTTGATCTAAATTTACGAACCGGCCAGCCTCATACGGCGGAAAACAGATTTCATAAACCTCCAAATCCGAATCGGGTGCGGCTTGCCATTGCATCGTTTCGCCGATCTTAACTTCTACTTCCAATCCTTTTTCCGCAACATAAACTTTTTTTGCGCCGCCTGACGCTATAGTCAAACTCCCTTTCCCTGAAATATAACCCTCAACCGTACGCTCTCCCTTTAACACCTTTTGTAACGGTGTCCTATGCCCGGCCTTCACCCGGATAATCCCCAAATCCTTGCTTTTATCGCCAACAAATTCATAAACATCGCACTCCACCCCTTCGGCCACTTTCATCGTCTCCACGAAAGCCACCGCCAAGTCTTTGCCCTCGAAATTAAAAATATTTAACCGCATATTTAATTTTCAATCGGATAAATATCAAAGGTGGGTTCGTCGTAGGGATGCACGGATTTCATTTTCGCGACCACTTCGGCCAAAATCGCCCGCGGCACCGTGACTTCGATCCGCTCTTCTTGGGCAGTTTCCAGTTTGCCCGCCTTGCCGATAGCCGGATGCGATTTTTCATTCCCCCAAAACCGCCCCGTGCCGGGACACGAAAACGAACAAAAACCATAATTCCCAATCCTCCCCGCCCCCGCCTCTCCCAGCGCCTTCCGTACCGCATCCGCATGCGTCACCGGCACATGCACCGCTAGTTTTACATTTTTTGTTAACTCTCTTGGTCTGATTTCAATTGTTTTGTCGCGAACTATCTGGCGCAATAAAAGATTCATTACATCGCTTAAATTGAGCCCCATTTTTTTGGCAATCGCTTGCGCTTCGCTTTTCACTTTTTTATCGACTCGAAAATTAATTATTTCGCTCATATTTTTTATATATACAGTATAATTACATTGTATATAACGGCGTAAAATTGTCAAATTTGCTTAATTGTCTGAAATTACCACAACAAATTGATCGGATATCCTTTTAAAAACGCTTCGACATTATCAATCATCATATCATTGGCGACCCGGGCCGTAACATCCGTGTTGAAGGCGATATGCGGCGTCGCTAGAATTCGGCGGTTCGACAAAAGTTTTTGGTAAAACTCATCACTCGCGTCCCCGACCCGGGCATCGCCGGCATCAATGGCCGCACCAATAATATTTTTTCCCAATGAAAAGAGTAACGCTTCTGTATCGTAAATTTTCGGACTCGTTACCGAAACAAAATACGAACCGGGCTTAAAAGAAGAAAAGAATTCGCTTCCGAGCAATCCGATTGTTGTCGGATTCTGGCTCAAACAATTAATCACGACTTCTGCGCCCGCGGCGCTTTTTACGATATCATCCCCTTGTTTAAAAAAAAACAACCCTCATGCCGAAGGCTTCGCAAATCTTTCCCACCCGAATCCCGATGTTGCCCGCTCCCAATACGCAAACCATTTTCCCGGTTAACCCAAAAGAACGTTTTGGCAAAAAATATTCATTTTGCTTGACTATATTTGTATATTTCGGAAGATCGCGCAACAAATTTATCATCATGCCGATAATCCACTCGGAAACCGCGTCTTTATTGCAACCCGGGGAATTCGCAACTTTGATGTTCCTGGCTTTCAATTTTTCAATATCCATCCATCCCGTGCCAACCAGCGGCAAAGAAACAAAAACATTTTCAAGTTCATAAATTTTCTGCCGCAACCCGAAATTTCCCGTGCAAATAATATCAAACCCCCTGCACCGATCAAACCAAGCCTCGGGCGAAACCGCCACATCATTGTAAATTTTGGCATCACCCAACTTTTTCAACCGTTCAATTTGATCCGGCAACAAATCCAGTTCCTGGACAACAACAATTTTTTGCATAAAAATTTATTATCTGACGATCTATAGTCGCGATATTTTATAAAACCATAAGGCAGATAAAAATAGTTTTCAAACAAAAAATCCGCAAAGTGGGTTTTTTGTTTGGAATTTAAACTATGATTTCTTAATAAATAAAATGGCGACAAAATAGACTGCTGTTGTCGCGAACAACGCCCACCACAGCCAAATGAGGCCGGCGAGGTCGTCGTAAAAATAAATGCCGAACAGGATGCCCAAGGAGGCAAGGCAAATTTTGATTAACCCCATCTCCCACCATTGGAACGTCCGCGCGCTGAATATTTTCATATTTTTTTGATATATTTTACAAAATTATTTTTCCCCTAAATTTTCACAGATAAACTAATTTGTTGCTTGCTTTGTTGCGTAACGCACTGTTTACATTCATTCTAATCCCAAAATAAAATGCAATCAAAAACACGCACAATAAAATTTGGATATTGATACAAAACTATATATGGTTTGTCAAAATTTAAAATCTTTATATAGTTTCAATTTTAATCAAAATCCCGCCCGCTTGCAAAAAAACCTCCCTTCAGGGCAGAATTTTCTGAAAAGATTTCACAGAGACCGGGACCCTACTTATTATAGGTTCGCTACAATTTGGCAAAGATCGCCTTCGCTAAAGCTATGGCGCACTAAATCCCGCTTTCGCTCTGCTTGGCGGTCTTTGACACGCCGAAGCCGAGCTTCAGCGAGGCGAAGGCGGTGGGGGCGAGATTCGAACTCGCGATACCTTTTGGGTATAAAGGTTTTCAAGACCT
>JBAYLX010000114.1:0-3200 GCA_041663885.1 Minisyncoccota bacterium
CCGATATTTACGGATCAGAAGCTCCGGCGACAATATACAACTATGACCCGCAAAAAGCCGCCCAGATACTCGATGCCGCGGGTTACAACCAAGGCACCGACGGATTACGGGCGAAGACAATAAATCGCGAGCTCGCTTTCCAATTCATTAAAACTCTCACGAAAGGAACGAAATCAACTTCCGACGTCAAAGAATTGCAAAAATGCCTTGTCCGGGAAGTAATGCCCGATTTGGAAACCAACGGTAATTTCGGTGATAAAACCGTTGAAGCAGTAAAACTTTTCCAGGAAAAATATCGCGCGGATATTCTTGATCCGCAAGGTGTCGCCGAACCCAACGGCGAAGTCAAGCAAGCTACCCGGGAGAAATTGAACAAAATTTGCTTCCCGTCGGGAAACACAACCACCGCGTTAAGGATTATTCTAACTATCGCAGGCCAAGAGCCATTTACAACCGCTGCGCAAATAATCAAGTCCCAATGGGCCAAAATCGGAGTAACCGTGGATGTTAAATCCGTGGAAATGATCAGCTTGGAACGCGATATCGTCAAACCACGCTCATACGAAGCGCTCCTTTTCGGCCAAGCAATGGGAATGGTTCCCGATCCATATCCTTTTTGGCATTCCAGCCAAAAAGTCGATCCCGGTCTCAATTTCTCGCAATATGAGAACAAAAATACCGACAAACTGCTCGAAGAAATCCGGCAAATAACCGATCAAAACGAGCGCAAAAATTATCTCAAAAAAATTGAAGATATGATCACAAAAGACGAACCGGCGATATTTTTATACAATCCCAGCCACATTTTTATCGCTTCGAAAAATATCAAGGGGATCCAGGCCGGCATTGTTGCCGACCCCGGAAGGCGTTTTTCGGAAATTTCCAATTGGTACACGAATACAAAAAGAATCTGGAATAATAAATAAACTGCCCCGCCACAGAACCGCGAAGTATTCTGCCAAATTAAACAATTTGGTTGCAGGTTTTATCGCGATGTGCTATAATTTTTAAATTAAAACACCGGCTTATGGCCGCCAGCTCAAATTTCTCGGACTCAAATTTCCTTTTCAAGGAAAATCTTCCGTTGCTAATAAATCTTTAGCGCATACATTTATGGAACAATCCAATAATTCAAGCAATCCAATAAAAAACAAAATTGAAAAAGTGGTTATTCCGGCGGCAGGCTGGGGCACGCGCTTTTTGCCCGCAACCAAAGCAATGCCCAAGGAAATGCTGCCAATCATCGACAAACCGGTAATCCAATATGTCGTTGAAGAAGCGGTAGCTTCGGGCATCAAAGACGTCATCTTGATAACTGGATGGCAAAAGCGCGCCATTGAAGACCATTTTGACCGCTCCAGCGACCTGGAAAGGTTTCTGGAAACGCAAGGAAAAACAAAAGCGCTGCAAACAATAAAAGAAATCGCTGGATTGGCCAATTTTCTCTATATTCGGCAAAAAAGCGATTATTACGGCAACGCGATGCCAGTATTGGCGGCAAAACCCGCGATTGGCAACGAACACTTCGCAGTAATGTGGGGTGATGAATTCATCACATCCAATCCTCCCCGCCTGCAACAAATAATCGACGTGCACAATAAATACGGCGGCGGCGTGATTTCCGGAGTAAGGATTGAATCCAAAGATGATGTGTCTCGTTACGGCATTGCCGATATGGACAAAATCGATGATGGCGTATTCCGGATTAAAAAAATCGTGGAAAAACCCATGCCCGAAGAAGCGCCGTCGAATTTGGCAACACACGGAGCCTATATCCTCCCGCCGGAAACTTTCGGAATCATTGAAAATTTGCAACCGTCGAAAGGCGGCGAGATTTGGCTCGTAGACGCGATCAACCAGCTGATAAAAAAAGGTTATCCGATGTATGCTTGCGAAATAAAAAACGGCCGCTATTACGATACCGGCAATAAAACGGAATATTTGAAAACAGTAATCGAATTCGCCCTCAACCACCCGGATTATTCGGAAGCGATAAAAGAATACATTAAAAACCTGAAACTCAACTGATTTTCAATCTACAATTTCTAATTTACGTTGAATTTTCAAATTGAGTGAAGCGAAATCAAGCTTTACTTATGAACCAATTATCAAACGAAATGTAATAATTTTGTTTGAAAATTGGAAAATTGGTAATTTTTTGAAAATTGAAAATTGTTTATTGAAAATTCTTTCGCCTTCGGGGCGAAAGGTACTTGCGGGCATGGCGGAATTGGCAGACGCGCACGGTTCAGGGCCGTGTGAGTAACATCATGGAGGTTCAACCCCTCCTGCCCGCACAACGCTAAGCGTTGTGAAAGGGACGCTCAGCGCCCCACCACAACATTCGGTATTAATTAAAAAAGGATGCTAAGCATCCAAAATACCGGCTCACACAAAACTTAGTCTAACCAAAAAGATAAGCTGCTTTTGCAAAACGCGATGCACTCACCGCGCCTGCCGAACTTCGATCTTTTTATATTTTTAAGAAAATGGATTTCTCACAAAATTCCGCCAACGCGGGAAACATCTCGAATAGCAATCACAATCAATCCGGCCAGAAAGAACGCGGGCAGAACCGCGTCCCCCTGCCGCCAAAAAAGCAAAAGCTACCCGCTTCATCCCTTGATGGCGCACTGGAAAAAATATTAGGACAAGCGCCTTCCGCGCCGCGACAACACCAAGTCGAGAATGCGCCCAAAAATGATGATGGTACCGCTAAAACCCCCGGAAATTTTTTAAAACAAAACCCGCAAACGAACCGAAATCGCAATTCCGGGCGGAGAAGGTTTGTGCCGCGCCAGATCCAGCCCAGCATCCTGCCACCCGCGCCTCCCCGAGTCGTTAACGACAAAATATTACGCATTATTCCCTTGGGGGGATTGGGCGAAGTCGGACGCAATATGACATTGCTGGAATATGGAGAATCAATCCTGATCATGGATATGGGGTTCAGGATGCCTGGCGAAGATATGCCCGGCATCGATTATATCATTCCCAATATAGACTATTTGAAAAACAAAACGAAAAACATTGTCGGAGTGGTTTTCACGCATGGCCACTACGATCATATCGGCGCCGTACCATATATTATTGACAAAATATGGCACCCGGCCCTGCGTATGATCGCCTCCCCCCTCACCAAAGCAATCATCATGAAAAGGCAGGATGACTTTCCCGGGCTGCCCAAAATGGATATCGAA
>JBAYLX010000115.1:0-3191 GCA_041663885.1 Minisyncoccota bacterium
ATATCGAAGTTCAAATATTCGAAACAAACTCGAATTTTCTTAAATTTGAAAATTTGAAACTTGTTTCGGATTTCGAACATTCGGATTTCGAATATTACCCGATTCTACCCAGTGTGCGGCCGATTTCCCGTTCGGCTTCGCGCTTTTTAAGGGTTTCGCGCTTGTCGAATTTCTTTTTGCCGCGGCCAACTCCAAATTCCAGCTTGATCTTGCCGGAATCTTCGTAACGTTCTTTAGTATATAGCCGAAGGGGGATAAAAGTCAAGCCTTTTTGGCTTGCAATTCCGTTCAAACGCTGGACTTCCACTTTGCGCAAAAGCAGTTTGCGGTTCCGTTCTTCATGGAAATCGGCGCCCGCGTTGGCGGGCTGGAAGGCGGGGATCTTGGCGCCGATCCAAAAAATGCCGTCAGGCCTGACGATCACGTATGATCCGGCCAATGACAGCCCGCGGCTTTTGATCGATTTGGCCTCCTGGCCGTTCAACTCCAAACCCGCCTCGAACTTTTCCAAGATTTCATAATTGTATCCCGCTTTTTTATTTTCGGAGAGTATTTTCATGGATTACTTTCATTTTACCAGAATTTGAGATAAACTGAAAAAGTAAAATTAAGATAACATAAAATGGTAAGGGAGCAAATTAATTTATTGGTTAAAAAAGCTTTAGAAACTCTTGCGAAAGAGGGGTTTTTTGTTTTGGGCGATATCCGGGGCGTTTTGGATAATGAAGCGGCGAGCGCGTGCAAGGATCGGATGCACGGGGATTATGTTTCCAATGTGGCAATGCGGTTGGCCGGTGTGGCGAAAAAAAATCCGATGGAGATCGCGGCTAGGATCAAGGAGGAATTGGACAAGTCCGCGAAAGCAAAAAAAATATTTTCAAAAATTGAAGCGGCGGCGCCCGGATTTATTAACTTTACTTTAGCGCCGGCTTATTTGAAAATTGAAGCGGCCAAGATTTTGGAATCAGGCGCGGATTACGGCAAAGTCAATATCGGCAAGAACAAGAAAACCCAGGTGGAATTCGTTTCCGCCAATCCCAGCGGCCAGTTGCACGTGGGCAATGGCCGGAGCGCGTTTTATGGCGACGCGTTGAGCAATGTTTTGGCCAAGGCCGGTTACCAGGTGGAGAGGGAATATTACGTCAACGATGCCAAGGTTTCCAAACAGATTCAGACTTTGGGCGCCACGGCTTTGGGCCATGGCGAGGCGTATCTTTCGCCTTACCTGAAAGAAAAGATCACTAAACTGCAGCCTAAACTTTCAAAAATCCATTCGGAAACCGACGGCGGTTATTTTTTGGCGCAAGAAGTGCTCAAGGATTTGCAAAAATTCATTGCCAAAGGATTAAAAATTAAATTCGACGCATGGGTATCCGAAGAAAGTTTATACAAACAAAGGCTGATAATCGAAACCTATGATTTTTTGAAAAAGAAAGGGCTGATTTTTGAAAAAGACGATGCCTATTGGCTGAATATGGCCAAGTACAACCAGAAAGACGAAGTTTTGCTGCGCGCCAACGGCAGCCCGACCTATTTTCTTTCCGATATCGCTTACCACCGCGACAAAATGAAGCGCGGTTATAAAAAAATCATTGATATCTGGGGAGCTGACCACCAGGGGCATGTGCCGCGGATGAAAGCGGTGCTGGATATTCTGGGGTACAAGGGAGAGTTTGAAGTTTTGATCTGCCAGATCGTGACTATCAAGGGCGGCAAGATTTCCAAGCGGGAAGGCAATATAATTTCTTTGAATTGGCTCATTGATGAAGTGGGCGTTGATGCGGCGCGGTTTTTCTATTTGCAAAACAGTTTGCAGTCGCAAATGGAATTTGACGTGGCGCTGGCCAAACAGAAATCCAGCGATTCGCCGGTATTCTACGTCCAATACGCCCACGCGCGCATTGCCAGTATTTTAAAAAAAGTGAAAATGAATAGCAATTCATTTTCATCCCGAGCGAAGCGAGGGGCAAAAATCATTGATGGTTTGGAACATGCCAGCGAAATTGATCTGATGAAAGAGCTGTTGCGGTTCCCCGAAGTTGTGGCGGATACCGCCAAAGATTACCAGGTGCAAAGGATTTGTTTGTATGCCACGAATTTGGCCGTCGGATTCAACAAATTTTATCGCGATTGCCAGGTGATCTGCGATGACAAAAAAACTGCGCAAGCGCGTTTGGCGCTGGCAGTGGCAACAAAGACCGTGCTGGCAGACGTGCTTGGCATTTTGGGAATTTCCGCGCCGGAGAAAATGTAGTTTTTTGTCAGCGGATCGATTTCAAAAATTCATCGGCAAGGGCGGTGGTGTCCGCGCCGGTTTGGTAGAAATTTTTCCAAACCACGCAAATGTCGGCGCTGTTGAAAAACGCGCGCTGGATTTCACGGCTGGTGTCGCCGCCGGCAACCGAGATCATGATATCGTAGTTTCCTTTTATCCTTTGTATCTCGTGGTAGGGGATTTGTTTTTCCCGATTAAATGTTTCTTCGTCAACACCGCGATGCAGAACAACCGCCACCGGCGGTTTTTTCAGTTTGCGCAATACGTTCAACGAATATTCGACGTTCATCATATCGATCATGGCGTCGATTCCCAGAATTTCGCATTCGGCAATGAAGGCGTTCAAAGTTTCCACGGGCGCTTGGCCCATGGCGATCGCGGCCGAAGCGCCCGCGCCCGCGGCCAAACGCGCTTCGGTGGCGCCGCGGTCAATGGTTTTCAAGTCGGCGACGATATAGGGTTCGATGCCTGTGCCGGAGAGCCGATCCTGCCAGACATATTTCAACTGCGCCACCGCGGTAATTCCGGCTTCCTTGATCAGCGGCGTGCCGGCTTCGATAATGATCCGGTCGCTGGCCGGCAGCTGCCGGATTATCCTTTGGGCGTCATAAAGGCTGCCGTTCAACGCGACTTGCAAATATTTTGTCCTGGAATTGAGTTTTGCCATATATTTAATTATAACACAGTGTGATTAATGACAAATTGCCGATTTTATCGTATTATATCAAAGTGACAAAAATTATTGCTATGCGTTTGAATACGGTTCAAAAATTTATTTGGATATCGCTGTTTTCCCAGTTCGGGCGGGCGCTTACATCAGTGACTTTTACCCTTTTCTTCATCAGCAAGGGGCTTAATTTATTTCAAGTCAATATTCTGGCGGCGATTATATTCGCGATGATATTATTTTTTGAAT
>JBAYLX010000116.1:0-3190 GCA_041663885.1 Minisyncoccota bacterium
AAGCCGCGGTGAAAGAAAAAACCAAAGCGACAATCCGCGTAATTCCCGATGGCCAGGAAAAAGAAACCGGCAAATGCGTTTATTGCGGCAAGGAATCGCTGGGCCGCGTGGTATTTGCCAAAGCTTATTAAAAAAACAAATTGCGCGGCAGCCACCGCGCAATTTTAATAAAAAAATAAACCGGCAGCTATTTATGTTGCGCCGGTTTCTTGGGAGGGATAGGTGCGATTGTTGTTTTTCCGCCTTCAGTGGTTCCGATTATTTCTTCGGCGGTGTAATCATCTGTTCCTTTCTTGGGGGAATTATTCTTGACTTCCCCTTTAATCGACTTCACCTTTTCTTTCGCCATGCGATATATTAAACATAATTTTTACCAAAAGTCAAATTGCGATATAAATTAATATTTATTATAGATGAAATTGGGGAACAAATTGAAAAATACAAGGCGGCGGTGGAATTGATAAAGTATTACAACGACAATTTGCGCCGGTCGATTTCGGATTTTATTCTGGCGCATACGATTTTATTCGCGTTTATCCTTACCAAGGTTTTTGACAAGGATGCGCGGCCGAGCATTTCGTTTTTGATAGTTGCGCTGTTCGGTTTCTTTTTGTGTGTTGTATGGTACGGAAGCGCGACCCGTTTCCGGGCGCACCGCGATTTGAGATTTGCCCAGGCGCGCGCGGCCGAGCCGGAAGGATGGGATCTGATTACCGGCACCGGAAAAGATTTTTCCGACGGCAAACAAGTCCGGATTGGCGGAAAAATTTTCAAAATGGACTGGCTCAGCCGGGAGATAGACCGCCGGGACGTCAAATTGCTGACCTGGGGATTCGCGTTTATCTATCTGCTGATAATCTGGAAAAACATCCCCGCGGTATTCTAATTAGCAAAAATAAATGGATAAAAAATATTTATGCAGCGCGTGTTTGCTGGGAGTGGATTGCAAATATGACGGCGGAAATAACGCCAGCCAAAAAGTTTTGGATTTTGCCAAAAAAGAGGCTTTGATCGCAATCTGTCCGGAGCGGTTGGGCGGCTTGCCTTCGCCGCGGCCGCGCGCGTGCCGGAAAGGAGATAAAGTGATTGACGAACTCGGAAATGACAAAACGGCCGCGTTTGTGAAAGGCGCGCAAGAAACTTTAAAGATTGCCAATGAAATGGATGTGCATGTCGCGATTTTAAAACAAAAAAGCCCGTCATGCGGCTGTGGGAAAATTTATGAGGATTTTGGCGGTAAAATTATCGAAGGCGACGGCGTAACCGCGGAGCTGTTAAAGAAAAACGGAATTAAAGTTATTTCCGAAGAAGAGTTGTGATTACTGGCAAGGAAATAAAAAAAATAGCATTTGATTTAATGCTTTTGATGCTTTTGATGCGCTTGCGGAGGTATCCAATCCCAAGGATTGCGGGAAAGATCGACTTTCATTTGTTCCGGCGGCGGCAACTTGGTTTTTGGCTCGATATCAATTGTGTTTTCCATTACAGGCACCAGCTTTATATTATAATTAATAAATAGGATGTTTGTCAAATTATTGTAAAAGTGTCCAGACACCGGACGTCTGGGCACTTTAATTTTCTCAGTAATTTGCAAAAGTGTTTCTTTGATTGCTTAAGAATATTTCCAAGATTGTAGATTTCCAGATATTCGAAGCAACAAGCAGTTTTTTGTCGAACTATGCTGCCAGGATGTATAAAAAATAAAGACAGATTCGCTATGGGAAGCGATTCTGTCTCCAAAGGTGATTGTAGGTGCCCTCAAGATTATCCAATAACGCGGTTGCTTTTTCTTTGTTTATTCCATTATCTATCAAGCCTTGCCAAAAATCTTTTGCGTGGATAAGGTTGCTTCCGTAGCTTATCACTTCGCTTGGATTATTGGTAAGGTCGTCAAAATCAACGCGTTGCGGTGGCATTAAATGGGCGCAACCATATTCAATCGCGAACATGCCGATTGCTGCGATTAATTGGCAAAGTTCAATGAACCGAGCTTCTTTTCCAAAGAAACTAATTTTGTCATTCATTTAAGTTCCTCCGACAAGCCATAATTATACCAAAATTTTGATATTGTCAACGTTTTAAGATGGATTTTGGGGAGGTTTTATGTTATAATAAAATTGTAAAAACATTCAAAACTATGGCGGAAATTAATGAATTTATCAAAAAAAGGCCGGGGCTGGTTTGGTCAACGATGCAGTATGACAAGCTTTCCGAAGAAGCGATCGTGGAGGCGGTTTTGAATTACGGGAATTTTAAGGATGTCAACGAGATTATAAGAATTTTAGGTATTAAAAGGGTTGCGGAAATTTTTAAACAAGAAGCCAACCAAAAAAGGTGTAATTTGCGCCCCGAAGTAAGAAATTATTTCAATTTGTATTTTAAAAAATATGCCGGCAATTCATAAAGAAATTCTTACCGAAAATCAAATAAAACTTTTGCCGGTATTGAAATTGTTTTCAAGAAATTTTGGATTGGTGGGCGGTACCGCCATCGCATTGCAAATAGGCCATCGGCGGTCGATTGATTTTGATATGTTTTCACCCAAAAAATTCAACAATACAAGAATAAAAAATAAAATACTGGAGAATACCGCGATTGATGAAATTATCGTTAGCCGTTTGGACGAACTTACTTTTATTTCGCAAGGCGTTAAATTCACTTTTTTTCGGTTTATTTATGAAATCCAATATGCGGAAAGAATGGATGGTAAGATAAAAATTCCTGATTTATTAACGCTGGCGGCAATGAAAGCGTTTGCGCTTGGCCAAAGAGCGAAATGGAAGGATTATGTTGATTTATATTTCATAATCAGAGATTTCCATGGAATTAATGAAATTGTTAAAAAAGGTGAGGAGCTTTTCGGCGGGGAATTCAACGACAAGATATTCAAGATGCAGTTGGGATATTTTAATGATGTTAGATACGACGAGCCGGTGGAATTTCTGCCTGGGTTTGAGGTGGGTGACAAGGAAATAAAAAAGAAGCTGGTTGAGTTTAGTTTGGAATGATTTTTTGGGTGAAATCAGAAAATCGGATTTTAAAATATACTTGATTATTAATTAAAAAAAATAACGATTGGACAAAACCATCGTTAATAATGCATTGCTTTATGCTCTCCGATTTGCCAATTTCTTGGCATTTTTATTATGACGACCAGATCTTCGGCTTTTTTAAAATCGTTACTACATTG
>JBAYLX010000117.1:0-3135 GCA_041663885.1 Minisyncoccota bacterium
AACTTTTTGTCAAAGGCGGGCGGAACGATCTGGCGGACCAGGCAAAAAAGGAAATCGATATTCTTTTGCGTTATTTGCCAAAACAGCTGGAGGAGGGGGAAATAAAAAAAATAGTTGCCGAAGCCGTGGCGCAGGCGGGAGCGTCGTCAGTTAAAGACATGGGGAAAGTGATGGTGCTGTTGATGCCCAAAGTGAAAGGGAGGGCGGATTGCGCGCTGGTGGTTAAATTGGCAAAGGAAGCGCTAGGGTAATATATTGTAAATAAATATTCAATCGTAAAAGCAGGGTTAAGGCCTGCTTTTTTGCAAACATTCGGTTTTTCCCGGGCAATATCAACGCCATGCTTATTAACCGCGGATTCAAGAACCAGCCTCTCAAAATGCAGAGACTGGTTCTTAAATCCGCTTTTTTCGAGAGAGACTGAATAGTTGCGTTTTTTTTGTTTCGTTAAAATATAATGTTATGGTAAAATTACTTCCATGGAAAAAAATGGCGGGCGCTGCAAAAAATGCAAGTTAGGGATCATAGCCGCGGCGGCAGTCTTTTTGATCTTGGTCGGAATCGCGGTTTTATTAATCCTCGGGCATTATTACGATTTGACGAAAGCTCAGGCCAATCCGGAAAAATTAAAAAATTTCCGCGAAAACAAATATGGTTTTTTAATGGATTATCCGTTTGGATGGTCGCTTGACGTCAGTTATGATTATTACGCGAAAGGATTGATGAACGCGGATCTTAATAATAAAAAATGCGAATCCAAAGCAAAACAATGCAACGCGGATTGCGCGGATATTAGGATCCTGGCGGGAAAGAAGCCTTTGGCCGGGGAGGGGTTGGGGTTATTAAGCCAGCTTTACGAGGATTTTATGATGGTGCGGGATTTTTCCGGCACGTCGGCACTGGTGACGGTGTTGGAAATAAACTCAAAAAAAGTTTTCAAAGTGGATGACGACGCGCTGACCCTCACGTTGAACGGAATTTGCCCCGGCCCGCTTTACGTTTTTGAAACCGATTCAGGCTGTTTCGTATATATTTTTGCCGGCTATGGCGCCAAAGCCGCCGCAGATAATTCCGGAACCATTGAGAAAATAATTTCTTCGATAAATATCAAATAATCAAGCCCATAAAAAACAAAACTGGGGAGCCTGTTTTTTTGTTGGTATTCTGGTAAAATTAAGTAATTCGATCAAAATTATGGAACCAAAGCAAAACGGATTCGCAGCGTTGTTGGTAATTTTGATAATTGCGGCAGCGGCGTTGGCCGGTGCCGGAGCTTACGTTTACCAAACTCAAATCGCTAATTTGAAAACTGTGCCGGTTGCGCAAAAAAACGATAGCAATATCGAGCAAACCGAAAAACAAGTTGAGAAACCGGTTGAAACAAAGGAAGCAGCGCAAGAAGAAGAACGGGCGGTTATTGAAGAAACGCAAAAAATAGCTGATCAAAAAAAACCGACAGAAACAGTTGATTTTCCCAAGCCAGAATCGATTGAGCCAAAAAGCGATAGTGTGAATTCAAAACCGGAAGAAGAAACCAAGGAAGCGGCAAAAGAGGAAACCAAGATTTTCGCGGATGGAGGCGTTGCGACTTCTTGGGCAACGGCGGGGTTTGCCGACCCGGAAGCATTTATGGATTTTGTGAGCGAATTCCAAGTTATGGTTGCCGGCGAACAAAAAGAGGCGATCGCGGAATTGGTGAAATATCCCATTGAGGACGCGGCGGACAAACAAGAATTTATCAAAAATTATAATTTAATTTTCAACCAAAAAGTTAGGCAGGCGGTTATTGGCCAGGACGTCAAGCAAATTTGGAGAAATTACCAGGGGGCGATGATCGGAAACGGGGAAGTGTGGTTTGGCGAAATTCCGGGCGCGGGCTATCGGATAATCGCGATAAATAATTAAATTATCGATAGAGACGGCGAAAAGATGCCGCCATTTCGTTTTGGCGGGGCGGATTTTGTTTTCCGGCGATGGTGGTACAATTGGAATATACAATAAAAAGATATGCCGAGAAGAAAAAAGAGGAATAATTTTAATTTAATATTGATCTTATTGGCGTTGGCGGGCGGCATATGGGTCGCGGCGGATTATTATTTCAATGTTTACCGTGCGCCCAAAAAAGAGGTTACGGTTGAAAACACGGTAATCGATGCGGCTGCGCAAAATGAAAAACCGAAAGCTAAAGAAGAATCCGCGCCGGTTTTGGAAAATGGATTTAAAAGCGAAATCTATCGCGATGACCGCTACGGATTTGAGTTCCAATATCCGGTAACCGCGGTTGCCGATGGGCGCTGTCCGAAATTAGAAAAAACCGATGACGGTTTTTCTTTGGGGGCATTTTCGCTGGTTTTAGGCAGCGGGCAAGGATTGTTGGAAGATTATATGAATCAACAATTGGTGGGGATGGAAGTTGAAAAAAAGGAGAACATTGCTGTTGCCGGGCATCCGGCGATCAAAGTTAATTATCAAACCGCAGGCATGGGCTGGTATGGCAGTTCGGTTTTTGTCATGGATGGTAACGGGAAATATTTTGAGTTCGGCCTATTGGCTAATGAATCGGGCGAAAAATGCGGAGGTGTTGATGATTATGAAGACCAGGTGTACCAATCCGTGATCGCGACCTTGAAATTCACGGGTGCAGTTTCTCGCTGAATTTGTTCAAATGGAAAATTAACAATTACTGCATTGGCGCTAGCGTTGTGTTTGCGGTATAATTTATCTTAGGAAAAAAGATTGGATTACTGTGAACATGGCATCTAAACAACCAAATTCAAAACCACAATTTCTGACCAAAATTGCCCTGGCATTTTTAGTGTTTTTCGGATTCGCGCCGACGGTTAATGCCAGCATCATTGACGATATTTTTGCGCTGCCCGGCCATCTGGCCGACGGCGCGCAAATTGCGGCCGCGGAAGTTTTGCCGTCAATCTTTAACCCGGCCAGTCTGGTTTCGGTGTTTAACGACATCAAATGCTTCTTTGGTTTTGGCTGTCCGGAGAAAACAATAACTTCGATTTTAAAACCTGCGCAAACCAAAATTGAAATCAAAAATCCCGGGAGCCAGAGTCTAACCTCTGTGACTACGCAAGAGGATAGACTCTCAAATAACCAATCACCAGCCGCCGCTCCCAC
>JBAYLX010000118.1:0-3097 GCA_041663885.1 Minisyncoccota bacterium
ATTGAGGCTGTGGCGAACGCTCGCAACGCCGACAATTTCTTCGCCATCAACCAGCCAATAAAGATCATAAGGCACCCAATCCGATGGCAATTCTTTTCCCTTCGAATGATTTTCCGCGGTACTGATACATTTATCCAAATCATCGGGATCGCCCAAAACCTCCCAAAGTTTTATGCTTTTGGGATCTTTCCTGAATTCCGCCACCGCCCTTTTCCAGCTCGCCTCAAATTTTTTAGTTGGCCTGATTAATTCCATATATACAGCTTACATTAATTTTTCGTAAATCTTCAAATTTTCATCATCGAAGCAAACAAAAGATATTTCATCAAAACAGTTTTGATTTTTGTCGCAAAAGATTTTTACGGTTTCGACCGCGATTAGCGCGGCTTCGTCTTTCGGATAACCGTACGCACCAGTGGAAATCGCCGGGAACGCGATCGAACGAATATTATTTCCTTTAGCTAATTTCAAGCAATTCACATAGCAATTTGCCAATAATTGGGATTCTCTGCCGCCCTCCCTGCCATAAATCGGCCCGACAGTATGGATAACATACTTTGCCGCTAATTCGTAGCCATTGGTGATTTTGGCCCCGCCGGTCTCACACCCTCCCAGCGTTTTACATTCTTCCAGCAATCCCAGCCCCGCCGCCTCATGGATCGCGCCGTCAACCCCGCCCTTCGCTCGCCATAGCTTTCTAGCGAAGGCGGGGCCCAATAAATCCGAACTGGCCGCGTTCACAATCACCCCAACTTTTAATTTAACAATATCTCCTTTAACGACACTGATCTTCATAAGCAAATCTATTTTTTATGCAATCTGATAACTTCCTGCATTAATTCTTTTGCAGGCTGATTGCCTGAAGTTGTTATTAAATATTTACCCGTAACGAGCGTATAATTACCGCCCCCAAAATCATCCATATCTTTTCCGATGACACCCACCCCATCGATCTTGGTCAATGGTTGGTAGCCATCGATTATCAAAAACGTGGCAGCCTGCTTGGCATCATTCTCTGTTTCGTATTCATTAATATATATTGCGGGCCGGCGCCATGAAACCGATTTGTAACTTTTATATTCGCGCAAATAACCTTTTTTAAAAGCTCGGCAAACATCCGCCGCATCATCATAACCAATAGCCCCATAGCAAAGGGGCATCCATATTTTAGGATCATCAGAAGAGTTAAAAGATATTTCTGTATAATCATTATTTTCAAACCCCTGTGGCAATACTGTAGATAAATCTTCATTCGGCTGAATCACAACGTTTAAATTTGAAGGGATTCTATAAATTGCGGTTTTTGCATTCCAAAAATTATATCCCACACCAACAACGATCACTATCAGCAAAATAACAACAACCCCTTTCCCTATCGCTTTTAGTCCATTAATAATTTCTTTTACGATTTTGTTCATAGGCTATTGATTAAACTCATTATCAAGAAATTTCTTAATTAAATATATTCACGCCGGAATATCAAAAAACCGACCCGCTATTTTTAACCATAATCAACAAATAAATCATCGCAAACCCCCAAACAAGCAATTTAATATCTTTTTTATCGATGATCCGGCCAATAAAATCCATTTGGTAATCTTGGCCGCTGATTTTTACCTTCTTGCCATCGGAAAATTCTTTTCCAACTCCCGTAATCAAATTCCAACCCTCCGGTTCAACGGCGCGCGCCTGCGCGAACCTCAAATCGCGATGGCTACGAACCGAGCGCAATTCCCATACCAGATAACACACAAAAGAAAACCGAACAGTGAAATGAAAAAAAACATTTTGTGAGGTTCCTGCGGATAATCAAACGCTTTGGTCAGAATAAACGCGAACAAAATCGTGCGTGCCAGAATAAAATCCGATACTGACCGGCGCAGGTTGTCATTATAATATTTAATCAGCTCCATCGCCGCCTTGTATTTTTCAATTTTTTCTTCCAATTGATCCATATATTTATTTTTTATGCGATTTTTAATTGCTTTCGATTAAAATAATCATCAATGATTTGCTTGAAATTAAAACCAACCGTCAAGCCATCGATATCGGCAGGCGCGAAAAACCGCATTGCCGCGCCTTCGTGCAATGCCAAATCAGCAGCCTCGACGGATTCGCGCAAAACATAAATTATTTGTTTGATGCCGTTATCTTCGTAATCTCCAAAAAAATCCGCTTCCTTGATTTCATACCCCAATTCCTCTTTAATTTCCCGCGCCAACGCCTGTCCAGCCGTTTCGCCGCATTTGACTCCCCCGCCAAACAACACCCACTTTCCAATTTGGGGCGCCTCGTCGCGCAACTGTAACAACATCTCCCCCTTCCCGTTTCCAATTATCAAACACACCTTAGTTTTCTCCATTTTATTATTTACAGACATTCTCACATTCTCAAGAATGTTGGAATGTCCGTATGAATTCAACGAAACGTTTTCCGTATGGCGAAAGAGTTTGCGCCACTCGCCTGCCCTGATAATCCTTATTAACCAACCCCGCCTGCACAAGCCGTCTGATATGTTCTGAAATAGTTTTGAAATTTGCGTTTAAAATTTCCACGATTTCCTCAACAGCGATTCCGTTTCTTTGCTCAATAAGTAAAAGTATCTCAATACGCCGATGGTTCGCTGCCCCCTTGAAATAGCGCTCGATTTGCTTGGCGGTTTTTTGTTTTTTAACCCCGTCCATAATTTTTAATTATTTTATTAGAATTATACCAAACGATAAATATAATTCCAACATTCTTGAGAATGTGAGAATGTTATTTTATTCTAACCAAGAAATATTTTTTGGTTAGATAAAAAAATCTTCGGTGATTGAAAAATCAAGGTTTCTGGCATCTAAGCGAGCCAACGCGCCCACTGGCAAATTGCAATTTGGAATGTTATGTCCGATTTCACCAATTTCCAAGATTGGAAAATTATAACTGGCGGATACTTCAAGCAACACTTCTCCAACCGAACGGTTGCTCAACGATTCCGGTAATGAATTACCAAAAAAATATCCCAGCACCACGCCTTTTATTTTTTTGAATATCCCGGTCTGGCGCAAAGCCGTAAAACGGCGCGCCAAATTTTCAACGTTATTGCAATAACCCTCCA
>JBAYLX010000119.1:0-3036 GCA_041663885.1 Minisyncoccota bacterium
GGCGGCACCCGCGCCCGCCGGAGCGGCGGCCATCATCATCGGCGCGCTGGCGCTGACTCCGAATTTCTCTTCCAGAACCTTGACCAATTCGGCCAGATCCAGAACCGACATTTCCTCGATTTTTTTCACCAAATCCGCGAATTTCGCGGGAACCTCAACTTTTGTTTCGTCTGCCATATCTGCATTAATTTTCAATTTTCAATTTTCAATTTTCAAAAAATATTCAATGAAACAATTTTCAATGGAATACCGAAAATGGAAAATCTGATTGAAACTGTAAATAATTAATTATTAGCTTTACGCTTCTTTTTTTATCTTTGACAACACCGTGACCAAGCCGCGGAGATTGCCTTGCAACACGCCCACGAAATTCCGGGTCGGAGATGAAAGCGTACCCACGAGTTTGGCGTGCAATTCCAATTTCGACGGAAGCTTTGCCAACGACATTACCTGCTCGATCGACAACATCTTGTTTTCCAGCAATCCGCCCAAGATTTTGATGTTCTGGTTGGTCTTGGAAAACTCGTAGACCAGCTTGGCGGGAGCGACTTCGTCGCCATAACCCATCACCAAGGCAATTTCGCCGGCCAGGGTTTTGGGATCGGTGTCGATTCCCTTTTCCTTGAACGCCACCTTCATCAAGGTTTTCTTGGCCACTTTGAATTCCGCGTTCTGTTTTCTCAAGCTGGTTTTCAGCGTTCCCAGATCTTTGACTTTCAACCCGGTGAAATCCGCGAAAACCACGGCCTTCTGCCGCCCCAGCTTTTCGCCAAGCTCTTTAACGATCTCTTCTTTTTTCGCTTTGCTAATTGGCATTTTACGCTTTGCGCAATTTTCAATTTTCAATTTTCAATTTTCAAAAATGAACATTAAAAATCTCTTAATTGAAGCGCATGATTTTTGCGACCTTTGAAACCGAAACGCCTGCTCTCCGCAGGCGCAAGAATACAAACTAAAAAATAATAGGATGTACCCTCGGCAGGATTTATCCCTCGCTACGCTTGGGACCTGCTGTCTACGGATATTATGTTTATATCTGATTTCATCGAAACTGTCAATTTTCATCGTTTTTGGGGAATTGACTGGTTTTTTGGAAATGTTAAAAAAAAGAAAACATCGAGGAGGGTTTTCATGGAAAATATTGTGAGGATTGACCGGTGCCATCCCATGAAACTATCCCTAATGTTTCATGAAGATGGCCCAAAAGTTGTCTCAGGCCAGTGCAAAATCGAGGAAACATTTAAAAATCTTTGGCAAAGTCATATTAATGGCAATGCTATTCCAAAAATGATTCTCGAGGTCAATGATGTAAGAGTCGTTGGCCCACTGATGAAGCTCTTCGTCAACTACCCCGAAATGGCAGACACAGTGGCGATAAAAACGCGCATACCGGATGTCAGCCGCAACGTGAAAACCATCAACTTGATATACAGACTCCACGTTGAAGTAGTAATCTATAGGCCGAGATTCTAATCCCGGCTCCAATTTTTGATAGACAAAAAAACCGCCCCGTGGCGGCTTGATTTTTGTTAAAGATTAAAGATTATTTGATTTCTATCCCCGTTATCTCAACTTCGGTCAATTGCTGGCGATGGCCCTTCTTGCAATGGTAGCGCTTTTTGGCCTTGTATTTATAGGCGATAACTTTGGGGCCTTTTGTCTGCGCCACGATCGTGGCGGCAACTTTGGCGCCTTTCACGGTCGGCTGGCCGATTTCTACCTTTTTATCGTCCTTTTCCACCAGCAAAACCTCGTCGAAATTGATCGCGGCTCCCGCCTCGCCTTCCAGTTTCTCGATCTTTAATTTTTGCCCGGGCGTGACAATATATTGCTTCCCGCCAGTTTTGATTACTGCCAACATGGATTTATTATTAGTTTAGATTGGTTTAACCTTTTTATTCTATGATACTTTAACCTGAAAGTCAACATAAACTCATAATCAACATATTTGCAAATACAAAATTACGAATACGGGCGAATAATCATTCGCCCCTACAAATTCGAACGAAACGCATTTTCGTAGGGACAAATAATCATTTGCCCGCATTTATTCAAGATTTGGCTTGTCAATTAAATTAACGTCGATCTTTTCTCGCGTCGAATCGGTGATTTTCAAAACATCTTTATCGATTTTGCCGAATTCTTTTGAAGCGGCGTTGTAGGCGTTGACGGAGGTGGTCAGATGGCCGCCCAACTTCAACAGATAATCATTATAGGCGCACAAGTGCTTGCCCAACATTTCCACGCGTTCGCGGATCTCTTTGGCCGACTCTTCGATCTGCAACGCGCGCAGGCCCTGCATCACAGTTTGCAGGTAGGCCAGAAAATTTGTGGGCGAGACAATGATTACCCGCTTTTCCTTGAACGCGTATTCCAGCAAATCGCGGGTATTGACCTTGACCGCACCCACTTCGTTGATCAGCAGGTCGTAATATATTCCTTCGGAAGGGATGAACATCAGCGCGAATTCCATGGTGTTTTCGTTGGGCCGGATGTATTTGGCGGTTTCGTCGATACGGTTTTTCAAATCGATCTTGAAAATCTTTTCCAAAGCGATTTTGGCATTTTCGTCTTTTTCGTTGACGATCTTATTGTAGTTTTCCAGGGAAAATTTGGAATCAATGGGAATGATCTTATCTTTCACGAAAACAACCGCGTCGACAATCTCGCCGTTCTTGAATTTGTATTGCATCTCAAACGAGTTGGGCGGCAAAACATTCTTCAAAACCGTTTCCAAATAATATTCACCCAAAATCCCCCGCTGTTTGGGATTTTTGAGAATGTTTTCCAATGATTGCAGCTGCCCGGCAAATCCCACCACCTGTTTGTTGGTATTGTCCAGCTCGGTCAGCTTCTGCGTCACGTCCGCGATCACTTTGAAACTTTGCCCGAACTGCTGTTGCATTGCGCGGTTGGATTCGCTCAACTTGCTGTCCAAGGTCTGGCTCACCTGGTTCAACTGCTGCTGCAGCATCGCCAGCGCGGTATCATTCTTTGGTTCTTCCTTTTTCCGCCGCAGCAAGACCCACGTCTGCA
>JBAYLX010000120.1:0-2941 GCA_041663885.1 Minisyncoccota bacterium
ACTTTGCCCTGTTTTTTAAACGCATTGACAATGATCATTTTTTGCTCGGGAGCCACGCGCGCGAAAATATTGGCAGTTTCCATTCTGCGGCCCAATTCGGCGGCATCCAATTTCCGCAAATCATCGCCAGTCAAAAAAATGTCAGGGTTTGCCAAGCCGATGCGCCGGGCGATATTGCACGCGGTTCCCGGATAATCGCCGGTGATCATGCATATCCGGATGCCGGCGCGGTAGCAATCTTTGACCGCTTCCGGGACCGACGGCCGGACCGGATCGCTGAATCCCAGCAGCCCGGCAAATTTAAAATCAAACTCATGCTGGTGGCTCGGCAACGGATTTTTGGTCGCCTCAAGCGAACCACGCCCAGGGCGGGCGACAACCGTCTCGGCCACGGCCAGCAAACGCAACCCGGAATCTAAAAGCGGTTGCATCCTTGAAATAATCGCTTTTTTTTCACTCTCGGCAAGATGGCAAAGATCGGCAATCGATTCCGGCGCGCCCTTGGCCGCCACAATATAGCTGTCGCCATCGCCTTTTTCCCAAACATGGGAAAACGCCAAGACATTGCCCGAGAACGGATATTCTTTGATCAGTTTCCAATCGGTATGATGCCGCTCGGAATCCAAAAAATATCCGCCAACGCGCCGGATTTCTTTTTCCAAAGGATCAAACGGATCGGTCTGGCTGGCCAGCATCGCGTATTCCAAAAGAAAATGAAATTTATCAGGCAGCGGATTTTCATCGTCATCATAACCAGCCAGATCAAGAGAATCGGATCCCGCCACGATCGTTTCCAGGCGCATCTGATTCATCGTGATCGTGCCCGTCTTATCAACGCACAGAATATCCGCCGCTCCCAGCGATTCGATCGCGGCCGGATTACGGGTCAACACTTTGCGCCGTGAAACGCGCCACGCGCCCAGCGCCAAAAAAATCATCAACACCACCGGAAATTCCTCGGGTAGCATCGACATGCTGATGGTCAGTCCGTAAAGAACCCCATCCAACCAGCCGGTGCGGAAAAATCCATAGAATAAAACCACGGTAGCACAAAGGATCAAACCGATAACGCCGAACAATCGCACTAAACGGCCGGTTTCTTTTTTTAATAGCGTTTCTTCCTCCTTAATGTTTTCCAACGATTTGCCGATCTTGCCCATCTCAGTATTGAATCCGATGGCCATCACCCGCGCCAAACCATGGCCGCGCGTCACCAAAGTTCCGGAATAAATAAACGGCCGATTTTCTCCACCCGGTCGCTCCAAGCGAACCTCGCTTTCAGCGGGGCGGTTATCTCCAATTTTTTGCGACCCGTCCCAAACCGATTTGGCCACTGCCAACGACTCCCCGGTCAGCAACGACTCGTCAACCATCAAGTTCACCGCTTCCAAAACTGCCGCATCCGCCGGAATCCGGTCGCCTTCCTGCAAAACAATGACATCGCCAACAACGACTTCCCGCCCGGGAATGCGCCGTCGCGTGCCATCGCGGATCACCAGCGCCCGCGGGCTGGAAAGGTTTTTTAACGCCTCCAACGCCCGCTCTGTTTTATGGCGCTGGTAAAAAGTAATCCCCAAAACAAACACTATAAATGACGATAGCATCAGCGCATCTTGCGGCTCGCCCAACAAAAAATAAATCCCGCCCGCGCCCAGCAAAAGCAAAAGCATCGGTTCTTTTAATACTTCCCCAAAAATCACAAGAATGCCGTGCTTTTTTTGCTGCGGCAGTTCGTTATAACCGTCAGCTTTAAGCCTGTCCTCCGCCTCTTTCAAAGACAATCCTTTTATGTTTTCCAAATTATTTTCCATTTTTCCATTCTAACGGAAAAACCGATTTCGTGAAAGCAAAAACAAAACCGCCCCGCGGCGGAAATATTACGTAAAATGCAAAAAACAGAGGCCTTGCCTCTGTTTTTTTCATCCCAATTCAAAATTGTTATATCTTAAGAATGGGAAAATCCGAAATTTTATTGAAATCTTTGATGTTGCGAGTAACCAAAGTTGTTCCGGTGAATACGGCGGTTGCCGCAATAACGCTATCGGCGGTTTTCAAACCGTATTGCCGCCGCAACCAAGCCGCAATTCTTGCCAAGCGCGAATCCAAAGGGATTGTCGCCAAAGTAGCAATTATTTCTTCCAAATCATGCCCATCTTTATCGCTAAGATCGGGGAAGCTGAACAATTCCAATTCGGTAATTGAGGAAATATAAATTGATCCGCAATTTTCTTTGAGGATTTTTTCTAAAATTGGCGTCGCTTTCTCATCCCCTTTAAGAAAATAGATAATGGCATTGGTATCCAGCGTATACATATCCAAAATTGAATATTATGCTTTTGTAATTTTCCTATCCCATTCGCGCCTGATTTTTTTTAGTTCGGAAGTTGCATTAGTTCTATCCGCCCATCTTCCTTTTAATTTTTGCCATATCGGAAAACGTTCCTTTGAAACAAGAAGCGAATCACAGTCCCTGGCTTTAATTGTTGTTTGATTGTCCTTGCTCATAATCGAAAAATGTGTTAAACGTTTCTGTTTTGACTATAGTGTTTATTGTTAATCGGGTCAACGCTAATTATCAAATTAAATGTTTTTTGATAAACGCGCGGCCGGAACCGGATTTCAGGTACTTTTCGAATTCGAAAGCTTTGTATTTGTCCGGGATGGCAAAACAAAATTCGAAACTAATCGGCAAACGATTTGCGGTTGCGGGAACATAGCCATTTTTATGCCTTTCCAATCTTTCTTTTAAATCTTCACAACAACCGATATAAAATCCATCTTTGCATTTTAAACTATAAACATAAAACATTTTATGTTTGGAATATAAATAACTCTTATTAGCGGACTGCGTCACGCTGGAACCGAGCCGAAGGGGCGAAGCCCGCCTTCACTCTTTTTTGCCAAACAAAAAAGAGTTTCGGCGAGGTGAAAGCGGAGGAAG
>JBAYLX010000121.1:0-2924 GCA_041663885.1 Minisyncoccota bacterium
GAGCGTCGCCGATGGGGAAGTACCAGATAAGAATGTTTCTTTCCAATCAATGGATCGGAGCACTGCAAGGTGCCGATGTTTTAAAATCGCTGACCGTTGACGGTCTGCAAAAAAATTATATTTTTTTTGCGGGCGAATTGAATAAAAGCCGCAAGGAATCGCCGTATGACTTCCAGGCGCGCATCCGTTTGGGACAGCTTTATAACTCATGGGGATTTTTTGACCCGTCGAAATTGGAGCTGGCCGAACAGGTATTTAACGAGGCGCGCGACCTTTCGCCGCAAAATCCGCAACCTTATTGGGAGCTGGCGCAAACGCGGATCGAACAAAAACGCGCGGACGAAGCATACACATTGGTGAAGCAGGCGTATGATCTGTATCCCAATAATCCCAAAGCGAAAGCCGCGTTGGAAAAAATCGAGCAGGCGATGGCGTCATCGACCATTGAGACCGTTATTGGCGGGGAATAGCATGTTGTTTTTTACGCGTGGCGTGAAAAGCGGTCGGTAATAATATTATTAAAAGAATTATGGATGCAAACGCAATAAAATTAAATGAAGTTTTGGCGGAACATTGCACTTACCGCATTGGCGGCCCGGCGAAGTGTTATTTTTGCGCGGCCAGCGAAGACGAAGTGGCGGCCGGGTTGGAGGTGGCGCGGGAAAACAATTTTCCGTTTTTTATTTTGGGCGGAGGAAGCAATGTGCTTTTTTCCGACGAGGGATTTCCCGGATTAGTTTTGAAAATGGAGAATAACTCTATCGAAGCCCGCGAAGAAGGCGATAAGACTAATTTGATCGTTGGTGCCGGTACGCCTTTAGCGGCGCTGGCGAAATTCGCTTTGGACCATTCGCTTGCCGGAATGGAATGGGCCGCGGGAATTCCCGGGACCGTGGGCGGCGCGATTCGCGGGAACGCGGGGGCGTTCCATCGCGAAATGGGCGAAGCCGTTGCCAAGGTGCGGGCTTTGCGGGTTATGCCCGACGGTTTGGAGAGCCGGATCTTTCAAAAATCTGAATGCGATTTTTCGTACCGCGACAGTATTTTTAAGCGCGACAAGAATCTGGTTGTCGTATCAGCGGCCTTGTCGCTGACAAAGGGCGATCAGGCCGGTATTAAAGCCGAAATGGATGAATATCTAACCAAGAAGGCGACGACCCAGCCGCTGGAGCATCCATCGGCCGGATCGGTCTTTGCCAACCCGGCGGGATTTTTTGCGGGCAAGCTGATCGAGGATTGCGGGTTTAAAGGAAAAATTATCGGCGGCGCGCAAGTTTCGGAAAAGCACGCTAACTTCATCATCAATCGCGGTAACGCGACAGCCAGCGAAGTAAAAGAACTTATCTCGCAGATCAAGGCGGCGGCCAAAGAAAAGTTCGGAGTTGAAATGAAAGAAGAGATAGAGGTCATATAATCATTTAAACATTTAAGCATATAAACATAGAAACATTTAAGTATTTAATCATAAAACACAGAGAAGGCTCTAATAAAAAATTCCGCGGCGGCGGATTTTTTTTTGATCGCGATCGACAAAATATTTTATGGAAACATTATTTTTTTTGCATAATTTCCTTTTTTGAGAGGGAATATAAATATTTTTTTTGCAAAAATAAAAAATTATTCGCGTTGCGGATGGTGAAATATTTTTTTTATTTTTTTAAATAATTTTTTTAGTTTTCCACACTTGACAAAGTTGCGCGAAATGAAAAAATAAATAAAGAGCATTACAAAATATTTTTGAAAAAAAATTTTTGAAATGTTCAACGGTCGAAAAAAATAATTTTGAAAAAATAATTACAGACCGCAACGGTCTGATAAAAAAAATGGCAAAAAAAATCGTGAAGAAGGTGGCCAAAAAGAAGCCGGCTGCCAAGAAGAACAAGAAGAAGTAGTTTTGGGTAAAACTTCAAGAGGTTTCAATAAAGCAGCGCTTTAATACTAGGTAATAAATATATGGTGGTAGTTCCCAAAAAAAAGAAGGCTCGTCCTTCCAAGGAAAATAAATTAAAAGCCAGGAAAAGCAAGAAAAAGGTTTCGAACAAATAGTTTTGATTGAAATTTTTTTCCGGAGCTAAGGGAGGAAAAGTTAAAGCAGCTTTAACAACAAAAGGAATATTCTAAACAAATATCCTTTTGTTGTTTCAGGCGGCAAAAAAGAAAATCTTCGGCGCGAGCTTGGGGATTTTTTGTTGAAGCGGCGTTTTTTGAAACAGTGCCTCGGCGGCGATTGTAATTAATATATATACGTGTTTCAGGACGGGTCGGGAAAAGGTTTTGTATTTTTTAATCTTTGGTATAATAATTGTACTTCGCCGAGGTTCGTCGAAAATTAACCGGACTAACCGCAGATTATCTTTCAACGAGCAGGTTGAAAAAATATGACGCGGGAAGTCCATCGACAAGATGAACATAATAATCAGGACGAAAAGCATTGAGCTGACTCCGACTCTGCGGGATTTTATCGAAACAAAGATCGGTTCGATCGAGAAATATTGCAGCGATTGCCAGGTGAGCGACGATCCGGCGTTGACCTCTTCGGCGGAAGCGATCGTGGAAGTGGGGAAGGGCACCCTGCACCACAAGAAAGGCGATGTTTACGAAGCCCAATGCCAATTCACATTCAACGGCAACAAGATCATCGCGCGCACCGAAGCCGATGATCTGGAAAAGGCGATCGCCGCGATCCGCGACGACTTACAGGACCAGCTAACGCGCTTAAAGGAAAAGAGGATCGAAAAAAATAGAAAGTAGAAGCCAATAAGAGTTGGCCAAACAAATTTGAGGGCATGAAAAAATCATGTTCTTTTGGTTTGGCGGATCGATATTTGCAAGCGCTGGTAACCACTCACTGAGGGCAGGCAAATAAACTCAAAATACAGATTGCCAAGGTCGCACCTCGATGATTACCCTCCTTCGCTCCCGCC
>JBAYLX010000122.1:0-2913 GCA_041663885.1 Minisyncoccota bacterium
TCTAACGGCGGGAGCGGGATTCTTATTTTAGCTAAATCTTTTGCATAAACATGCGGTTGCCCCATTCCTTGCTGCAACTCATAAATTTTATTCTGTTCCGTTTTCAACACATTAAAAATATATTTAGTGCTAACTTCATCTTTATTTTTCGATTGTATCGTAGAACAATCAGAGGCAAAAATTGGTGTGCTAAAAAAATTTACAAACCCAGCGTAAGCACCCGATGCGCTTATTGTGATAATGTCACCGTTTCTGTTTGGCTGGTTGTGATAATAAGCTGGCTGTTGGCCCCCAGCTATGACGGGTATATCCCCTTCGGTTATATCTTTTTTTGTTATGGAGTTTCCCTTTAAAATTTCCGCAATTTCACCCAATTCCACTATTGGCCATTTGGTGTTTGAATAATTGGTGGCGATACGGTAACGATCGCCAGAAAGGTTGTAGTCGCCATTTTCCGCAATTTTTGATTTTTCAACATAGACCGCGAGCTTTTCTTCTAATTTTTTACCGGTTTTCCAAAGGTTAATGATTTCCAGTGCTTTAGGTAGGTCGTTTTTGTTGATTGGACGCTTACTTGCACCTAGGTCAAAACCGTCATTTTCTATTTTTACAAACAGAATTTCTTTGGCTGACTTTGCCAGTTCATTATTGAAAAGCAAAACGCTGGTTTTTACGCCGCTGTACGGTGCGAAAACACCGCTGGGCAAACTGACTACAGCATAAAGGCCATCCTCGACGAGGTTTTTTCGTAATTGTTTGTGGGCGGATCCTGACTGAAAAATTATTCCTTCCGGGACAATTACACCTGCCCGGCCTTTTGGCCGCAAGTGGTTCATTATGTAATCCACGAAAAGCACTTCGCTGCGGCTGGATGGCACGGTGAATTTAGTATGCGGTTGAATGCCGCCTTTTGGCGACATAAACGGCGGATTAGCAAGAATTACATCAAATTTGTCACTCCACCGTTCCTCCATTGAAAGCGTGTCGTATTGATAAATATTCGGATTTTTGAACTGATGCAAGTACATATTAACCTGCGAAATACGTACCATTGTCGGGTCAATATCGTAACCCTCAAAATTATTCATTAAACTGCGGCGCTGGTCGGGCGTCAGCGGTTTATTTTTTTCGTTTGACTCATTTTTGCCATCGTGATTTTGTAAAATATGTTGATATGATTTCACCAAAAAACCGCCCGTCCCGCAGGCCGGGTCAAGCACTTTATCGTCTTCGGTTGGATTCACCACGTCAACAATAAAATCAATGATATGGCGCGGAGTGCGGAATTGGCCCGCGTCGCCCTGGCTCGACATTATAGAAAGCAAATATTCGTAGGCATTACCCAATTCTTCGGGATGGGAATAATCAAAATAACCTATTTCTTTCAAAAATAAACCCAAAACTTCCGGCGAACGGTATGGTAAAAAAGCAGATTTAAAAATACTGCGAAAAAGGTCGGGCAATTGCTTGGCTTCCGAAAATTTAATCAACGCTTCGGAATATAGATTCATCCGTTCTTGATTCCCCATTCGCGCATCCATTAGGCGCGTCCAGGCGTAGCGCTCCAAATCACCCGTGAAAAAAGAGGGTTTACCGCCGGCCTTGATCGCCGCCTGGTCCATATCGTCCATAAACTTATAGATCAGCGCGTTGGTGATCTGGTCAATCTGTGATGTTGGATTTGGTACCACACCCACAAGCACTTGTCTGGCGGCATCGATGTGGCGTTTTGTTTCGGTATCCATTTATAGATTTGTTAATTGGTAAGCGTAATCGCGAATATATTGCGGTACGATTGTTTTATATCCGTTAAGTTTTTGATAATCTTCAAAGTCAAAAGTTGGACAATTAAAAAATTCCGCTGGCTGGTTGCGTTTTACGATGTCGCGCACTTGATCGTCCACGATATATGCTTTAAAGAAATTCTTTGCCGGCCAATAATGCACCTGATCTACCGTGTTTATTTCCATAAATTTTTCCCATTCCGATTCAAGCAGATCATCCTTCATTTCAAAAGACTCTTTGTCTCCAAAAGCTACCTGTAAAAACTCTTTAACCGTTATGCGGCGGTCAACTTTGAAAATCTGTCGGATTTTATCAAGATTCAAAAAATATTTTGGCTTGTCAAAGATATGTTTTTTGGCAAAGTCTTCCGCTTCCTCGGCATCACCATTTTCCCACATATTTGCAAGAGTTTCGTTGCCCAGCACGTCTTCCTCCACGGCGCGCTTGAATCCCTCGCGATCAATGCGCATTCCTGCGTCTCCTATTTCAGTTTCCGAGATTGACACAAGTTCATCCGCGGCAGCCAAATCAATCGGGCCTTTGAAAATCTTATTGCCTTTCTCGTCAATAAATTCGATCTGGCCATTTTTTACTTCTTTAACCATACCATCTTCGACCAGTTTTTTTATTTGCGGAAGCTTAATTTTTTCATCATACGGGAATTCCTCTTCGAAATATTCACAAGTGGCAAAGAAATCAAAAAATTTGAATCGATTTTTTGCAATCGCGGTTGTGTCGCCGTTTGCGTAGTCGCTATACTCAAAAAGATATTTTCTCGTTCCACGTCCTTTTATTTGCACAAAATCAGTGGGGCTAAAGACTGGGCGCATAAGTGCAATATTAAGCAAATCTTGGCAATCGTATCCGGTAGACATCATCCCGACAGTAACGGCGACCCGCGCCTTGCTTGTTTCGTATCCCTCCGGCTCTTTTGATTGGCCGCCAAGCTTATTATTGGCGAAATTGATGGTCATTTGCTGTGCTCCTTTTACTTGAGAGGTAACTTGCATTGCAAAATCCGATTCGCCATAAAGTTGGGGCCATTTTTCAAGAGCAAATTTGTTGAGAATATTAGTAATTCTTGCGGCATGTTTTTGGGACACGCAGAAAACGATTGATTTGCCAAAA
>JBAYLX010000123.1:0-2913 GCA_041663885.1 Minisyncoccota bacterium
AAGAAAATTTACTGGAAAAGGTTGAAACCCAATTAAACCAAAAAACCGCCCTTACGCCATTGTTTATCGTGCGGTGGAAAGTGGTATAAACAATCTTGCGCCGGAAATCGGATTAAAAATATTGAGGTTTCCAATCGAATGGGTGATATTTATTTTTCTTTATTTTTGGTTCAAATCGTGCTATGTATAAAAAATAAGCAGTGTTAAATCCAAAGATAATATGTTTAATGCTTTTAAAGTAAAAAACTTTCGCGGAATTTCAAACCTTGACATTGATAATTTAAAAGAAATCAATGTTTTTGTCGGCGATAACGGGTCATGCAAAACCACGATTTTGGATGCTTTATATATTTTGCTGAATCCCAATAACGCGCAGTTGATTGTGGCGTCCAATATCTTTAGGAACATAGATGTCATAGATTCTAATTTTTGGAAGTCATATTTCAACGATTTTGATGTAAGTAAAGCCATTGGGCTGGAAGCAAAAAATGAAATTCTAAAAAAAGTCAGCATCACTCCGATTTTATCAACGGAAAAAATTGTTGGCGATAAAAGCAATGTGCGGTCAAGCAGCGAAATGGAAGAGAATATAAACGGTTTTAATGTAAAATTTGATGTAAATAAAAAAACATATTCAACGAAAATTGAGCTGTCATTGCAAATGCCGATGGCGTTAAGGCAAAACGAGGCGGACATGTTAATGAGTTTCACTCCGGTGATGATGCGGTTTAAGTCAAAACCGGATGAAAATTACATGGAAGAATCCATCGGCCATTATTTTAATAATTGGACGATCAATAACAATAATGAAATTGGAGCCAAGTTTGACGCCGTTAATCAAAAAATAGGGAAAGAAGAGATTATTGATTTTTTGCGCAAAATGGGCGTTCCCGTGAAAGATATAGAATTAAATTCTTCAAAAAGATTGGTGGTAAGAGATGAAAGGTTTTCCAAAAGAGTGCTTTTTAACACCTATGGCGACGGGGTAATTCATAGTTTTAATATTTTTTTGAGTAGTTTGCACGCGCCGGGAGGAGTAACCTTGATTGACGAAATTGAAAACGGTTTGCATTGGACGAAGCAAAAAATTTTGTGGAAAGCCATCAATAAAATTGCAGGGGAAAAGAAACAGCAAATTTTTGCCACGACGCATTCGCGGGAAATGCTGACGCATCTCTACGAGGCCGCCAAAGAAGACGATTTCCTTAATAAAATAAATCTTTTCCGGCTTGAAAGAAAAGACGGCGGACTGGAAGCCGTGTCATACGGTCCGGATGAATTGGAATATGCGTTATCAAGCAACATTGAAGTAAGATAATCAAAAAATGGACACATTAATTTTGGTTGAAAGCACCGCAAACGGTTCCGACAAAAAATTGATTGAAAAATTGATTGAAAGCAATTCGTTGCTGAACGGTTTTAATTATAAAATCAGAACTCAAGATCAAAAAAACTCGGAACACAGAAAGTATGTCGGTTCAATCAACGAGGTGCTGGAATATCTGAAAATAGGGTTGCCCAAAGAACGGGAGATCACCTTGCGCGAAATCAAGAATTTACTGATTGTCGTTGACGCGGATGAAAGTGCCGAAGATCGTTTCAAGGAAATCGTTAAAGCTCTGAAAATCAATAACTCCGTCTTTTCAATACCCGATAAGCTTGGTTTGATAAAAAAAGACAAGGGAAAAGTAAGCGCGGGAGTTTTTTTGTTTCCCAATAACAAGGATTGCGGATCGCTGGAATCTTTGGTCTGGAATTGCTTGGAAAACTGCGGGCCCAAAAAAGAATGTATCGAAAATTATTTGGCTTGTTTGCGCGATAAAAAAATTGACGGCGATATGACCGCCAACAATAAAGCAAAAGCAAAAATTCGCGTAATGGCGGCAACGCCGGAACCCGATAATTATGTGAAGCATCTGATTGAATTGATTGACTTTAATTCGGAATCGCTGAAAGAACTGTCAAATTTTTTAAAAGAAGCAAATTTAAACAATCGCTGAAAAGCGATTTTTAAAAAAGAGACGAATTATTAAAAAAATTTTTGGTACGGATTTAAATCCGTATTTAAATAATGACTAAAATATGAACCGAAAAATTGAGGACAAAAACATCCGCAAGCTGGCCAAAAGCGGCAAAACCTCGCTGGCCGTAACCATCCCGCGCGATTTCATCGTGGAACTGGGCTGGAAAGAGAAACAAAAGGTAGTGGTCAAAAAACAAGGCAAAACCATCACAATCTCCGACTGGCCCCAAAATTAGGATTTCGCAGAGGTCGGACCCCTGCATTTTTGATTTCCACGGGATCAACGCCTGTTTTTTTGCGTTTCAAGCGTAATTGAAAAAGCGGCCAAAAAGAGTTACATTACAATGAAAGCATTCTCTTTGACTTTATGCGGCATTAAGCTGGAAAAATATTATGGCTACCAAAGAAACAAACATAAATAATACCAAGGAGCGGGAGCGAGATGAATTACATCGGGCGATTTGGCAGATTGCCAATGATTTGAGGGGGAGCGTGGATGGCTGGGATTTCAAACAGTATGTTTTGGGGATGCTTTTTTATCGTTTCATCAGTGAAAATTTAACCAATTACATCAATGCCGATGAGCGGCGCGCGGGAAAAAAAGATTTTGACTATACTGCGCTTTCCGATAAAGAAGCGGAGTTTGGGCGGGCGGATACCGTAAAGGAAAAAGGTTTTTATATTTTGCCCAGCGAACTTTTTGCAAATGTGCGCAAAAACGCGCGCAATGACGCCAACCTTAACGAAACCCTTACCACTGTTTTCCGCAATATTGAAAATTCGGCAAAGGGCGCGAACAGCGAAGATGACATCAAAGGTTTGTTTGATGATCTTGATGTGAATTCCAATAAGCTGGGCGGCACGGTGGAAAAACGGAATCAGAAACTTGC
>JBAYLX010000124.1:0-2906 GCA_041663885.1 Minisyncoccota bacterium
TACCCTGCCGATATTGATCTATAACTTCGGCTACGTTTCGCTTTATGCGCCCATCGCCAATTTATTGGTCGAACCGGTGGTACCGTTCGTCACCATTTACGGATTTATCCTGGCGATCGCGGGCGCGATCAGTTTCACTTTGGGGTGGCTGCTATTCTTCCCGATTTGGTTGGCACTTTCCTTTTTATTGCGTGTGGCGGAATTTTTTTCCGGCTTGCCCGGTGCTGCCATTAACTTCAAGGTCGGTTTTATCTGGCTGGCCATTTCTTATATCGTTTTAGCGGCCATTGTCTGGAAAATAAAACAAAAAGAAAAATTGGATTTTTTAAATCCCCGCGGATAAGTTCGTGCAAGGTTGCGCTTTGCACAAACTTCATCGAGATTGACGCTCGGAGATCGTAAGTGTTATTATGGTAACAATAAAGAAGGGACAAAATCCGCCCGCGGGCGGAAAATTAACGGCAAAAACAAAATTTTTGTAAAATTATGGGATATTCTAAAATGGAAGAAGTGCCTGAAGTTTTAGATTCGGTGGAAAGTGATTCTGGCGGCCAGGAAACCAAAAAAAATGAGGGTGGCAGAGAAGTTGAAACAGAGGGAGTGCAAAAATCACTGACGGAGGAAGCTAATGATCTGCTGTGCCATGTTTCTGAAGTTATTGAAAAGAAGGCCATCAACAAGGAAGCTGGTGAAGTATTGAGATCTGTTGGGACGGGGTTGATTAGTTATTCTGTTGTAATAGAAATATTAACCGGGATTACTGGCGGGATGAGTCCAATAATTGCAGCGGGGCTCGGGTCTTCTTTTTTGGGTGGAGTGATTAAACGCACTGTTAAAAATAGAGAGCTGAGCCAACAATCAAAGGAAGAGAAAGATGGACAATAAATAGGCTTATTAAATGGGTTATAGCCTGTATAATAAAATAAATATATTTAAATTATATGGTAAGCATCCAAGATCCAAAAGAAATTCAAAGAGTGTTGACTCGCGTTTACGAAACGCTTAAATTTGTTTCTGAAGAAACGAAAAACGCGTTAAATGACCTGGCGGCTGTCCAGCAACTTGCAGTGTCTGCGGAATTGCTCAAAAGCCTGACCGAGACTGAGGTGGCAACCTTGAACAGTGAGTTGGCAGCCAAATCCGATGAGGAAAAGAAGGCGCTGATCGAAGGCATTGCCAAGGCGCATGCGGCGGATGATGATTTCAAAGCCCGCGCCCAGGTCGCGGCAAAAAAAGTGCTCGACGACCATATTGCGTATCTCAAAACCCGGGGTGATGACGCTCAAAAAGCCGAAATCGCCAAGATCCTGGCCGAGATCGGGTAATTTTGTTTTTGGGATTTGTAGGGGCGAAACCATGTTTTCGCCCCTTTTGCGTTAAATGCGGGCGATTACATGGAATCGCCCCTACGAATTATAAATGCAAACCATTTTGGGTTTTTGGTATATAAAATAAATTTTTGGTATGATTGAATAATGGGTAAAATTGAAAATAAAAAATCAGATAAGGCTTGGGTGGCGTGCGTCAATATGGGATATGGGCACCAGCGCACGGCTTATCCGCTGAAAAGCTTTGCTTACAAGGGGCAGATTATCAATGCCAACGATTATCCGGGAATTCCGGAGCGCGACCGCAGGATTTGGGAAGACAGCCGCCGGTTTTATGAGGCGATTTCCAAGTTTAAGCGCGTGCCGTTCATCGGCGCGGGCGCGTTTGCATTTTATGATAACGCTTTCCAAAAAATAGTTGATTTTTATCCGCGCCGCGATTCGGCGGGCGCGCCGTTTTTGACGAAGCGGACTTACGGCCTGATTAAAAAAGGATGGGGCAAGGACTTGATCGGGCGGATGGCAAAAAATCCGATGCCTTTTGTGACGACTTTTTTTATTCCGGCGTTTATGGCCGAGGAATTCAATTATCCGGGCGAGATATACCTTATTGTTTGCGATGCTGATGTCAGCCGCCAGTGGGTGGCCAAGAACCCTTTAAACAGCCGCATAAATTATTGCGCGCCCACAGTCAGGGTTTTTGAGCGGCTTAAGCTGTACGGCGTTTCGAAGCGGCGCTTGTTTTTAACCGGATATCCTTTGCCGGAGAAAAACATTTATTCCAAATCCGGCGATCCGGAAAATTTTGATATTGCAAAAGCTGATCTTGGCCGCCGCCTGGCCAATTTGGATCCGGATGGAACTTATAGCGCGAAATATTGCGAATTGGTTAAAGATGAATTATGCGAACTTCCTAAAAAAACAAAACGGCCGGTAACGGTGATGTTTTCCGCGGGCGGCGCCGGTGCGCAATCCGATATCGGCATTGCGGTCGCGCGCCAGTTTTCAGAAAGGATACGCGACGGCAAGATTAAATTGATTTTGTCGGCGGGAATCAATGAAAAGCTTAACCGCAGGTTTTCTGATTGTTTCCGGGAATTGGGGATTTTTGAATGTGGGGGCGCGGAGGTTTTGTTTGAAAAAAACATTGCTGATTATTTTGAGCGTTTTAATGATGCTTTGCGCAAAACCGATATTCTTTGGACCAAGCCCAGCGAATTGTCGTTTTATTCGGCCTTGGGTTTGCCGATAATCGTGGCGCCGCCGATCGGTTCGCAGGAAGACTTTAACAAAAGCTGGCTGTTGCGGTCGGGTTTCGGTATCGAGCAGGAAGATCCGCGGTGCGTAAACCAGTGGCTTGGCGATTGGCTGGCCCAGGGGTATTTAGCCGAAGCGGCGATGGAAGGATTTATCGAGGGTGAGAAATTGGGGACGAACAATATCAGAAATCTGGTATTTGGAGGAAGGAACTAAATAATTTTCAATTTTCAATTTCTAATTTTCATTGAATTTTCAATTAAACAAGTTTCAAACGAATGCAAATCATTTGATTTGGATATTGCGGCATTGGATATTTAA
>JBAYLX010000125.1:0-2900 GCA_041663885.1 Minisyncoccota bacterium
CCCTCCGTTCGGGTTTTGTTTTTAAAATTTTCCAATATTTTCCAGCTTTCTTTTAATTCCACCGCCACTTCCCGCGAGAGCAAAAGGCGGTTCCCTTTTGGTAAGGCCAAAAGAATAAATCCTAATGAAATCCATATTTAGTTTCATTAGGATTCATAAGCCAATCTTTTTAGTCCCGCCTTAAAGCGGGACGGCAAAGCGATAATTCATTGCCCAAGCAATGCTACGTAGCATGTTACGTAGCAATTAAATATAAAACATATGCCCATGATCAAGTACTTTCTCTACACCCGTAAATCAACCGACGAAGACGACCGACAAGTCCTGTCCTTAGACGCGCAGGAAACCGAGCTTATGGAATTTGCCTTGCGGGACAAATTGGACGTCATAGCGACCTTCAGAGAGTCGCAGACAGCTAAAGAGCCCGGACGGCCGGTCTTCAATCAAATGCTCGCCAGGATGGAAAACGGCGAGGCCCAAGGAATTTTAGCGTGGCATCCGGACAGATTAGCCAGAAACAGCATCGATGGCGGAAAAATCATCTATCTAGTCGACAGAGAGCTGATCCAAGCGCTAAAATTCCCGACTTTCTGGTTTGAAGCCACTCCGCAAGGCAAATTCATGCTCAGCATTGCTTTTGGGCAATCAAAATACTTTGTTGATAATCTTTCAGAGAATATCAAAAGAGGCCTGCGGCAGAAGCTCAGACGAGGCGAATACCCCGCTCCCGCCCCGCTCGGCTATGCCAACGACCTACAGAACCACACCATCGTCCCCCATCCGGAGAAATTCCGCCTCGTCAAACAAATGTTTGAAATGTACGCTACGGGTAATTATTCTCTGAAAGATTTGCAACAATCCATGAAGTCCTCCGGCTTGTTGAGCCGAAGCCAAAAACCTTTGCCGGTGGCGTCGATTATGAACGCCTTGAGCAATACTTTCTATTACGGCGTTTTCAAGTACAACGGCGAACTGCACGAGGGCAAGCACGAGCCAATGATTACCAAGAAACTTTTTGAAGCCGTCCAGCAAACCATGACCGACCGCTCGCGCCCGAAAAAGCCCAGCCAAAAGGTCTTCCCTTTCCGGAATCTGCTCAACTGCGGAGAATGCGGTTGCGCTATCTCCTCGGAAATCCAGAAAGGCCACACTTACTATCGCTGTACAAAAAAGAAAGGCGCCTGTGGCCAGCATTACATCCGGGAAGAGCTTTTGGCGGAACAAGTCAGCGATTGGCTGAAAAAAGTTTCTTTGCCCGCGGAAACGGCCGACTGGCTGATTAGCGAATTGGACAAGGAAAAAGACGAGGCGCTTAAGCAAGGCGCCGATTTCGCCCAAAATCTTAAAGACCAGATCACTGAGCTGGAAAACAAGCTGGACAAACTCTTGGACACGCATTTGCAAGGCGCAATCACCAAGGACGAATACATCGCCAAAAAACAAAAAATCCTCAATCGCAAGATCGGGATTTCGGAAAATTTGGCAGATTTTGGGCGGAATGGGAATCATTGGCTCGAACCGGCAAAAAAATTCATTTTAGAGGCTAAACAAGCCGGAATTATCGCTTTGCAAGAAAATCTTTTCAGCAAAAAAGATTTTCTAAAAAAGATTGGCTCGAACCGCCTTTTGCTCTCGCGGGAAGTGGCGGTGGAATTAAAAGAAAGCTGGAAAATATTGGAAAATTTTAAAAACAAAACCCGAACGGAGGGTTCGGGTTTGCTTAACATACCTGAAACGAGTTATAAGCTCCCAGTCCTGGGCTCGAACCTCTTAACCGTGCGAGCAAAGCCTTCACGATTATAGACCACGACTCCGGCCTCGATTCCTTGGCTTACTACCCAGTCAGAAGCCTCGCCAGGGGTAAGCCCATGCCTCTTATCTTCCGCAATTTCTGTAACCACCCGCCTTGCGATGTTTGGAATCATCGCTCCGCCGGAAGGTCGCAAACCAGTCAACCCACTACCCCTAACAAGCGGAACCTTCTTGCTTCTTGCCAATACAGTAGATGCCATTTCTTTCCCTGCTCCCTTTTTCCCTAGAAAAGTACTGCCACTACAGAACAACAATTAAACACAACCTTCATACTATACCACAATATTTTAATTTTTGCAAGTAGCAAAAACCCATCTCGACATACGGTCGAAATGGGTCTTAATTTAGATATTTATAATTATTCCTGCTTCTTTTCCTTATACTTTGTTAATTCCTGTTTCATTTTATCTCTCACTTCATTGATTGACTTCTCAATATTATCTGTTTCCGCCTCAGCTCGCAAAACAGTCTTAGGAACCACCAAATTAACTTCGGCCCGGAAGATATCCCCGCTTCGGTGATGGAATGAAGTCAGTCCTATTTCTACATTAGCTTCAATAATATTATCATAATATTTATCCAAACTTCCGATTTTCTCATTAATCATCTCGTGAGCGGCCGGAGTAAGCTTGGCATTGGTTGCCTTGATGTTGATTTTCATGTTTTTTTATTTATTATTTAAAACCCGATATATTCTATTTCCTCGCTTAACTGCAATCCAAAAGTATCCCTCACCTGTTGCTTTATCAAAGAAATCAGCATTATCACATTCTCTGCCGTGGCATTTCCGGTATTGATAATTATTCCGGCATGCATCTGAGAAACTTTAGCGCCACCGATAACCTTGCCCTTAAGCCCGCATCTGTCTATAAGCCAAGCAACTGGAATCTTGCAATATTCTACATATTGATCAGGAAAATCAGGATATTTTTCTTTGAACAACTTCGCCTCTTCGGCACTCACTTCAATATTCTTAAAAACACATCCAGCCGAGAAGCCAACAAATTTTGGGGCTCTTTCCTTTATAATTTTTTTCGCCTTATCTCTCGCCTCCTTTGCATCAGCCTTCTTTAATCCAATAATTGCGG
>JBAYLX010000126.1:0-2842 GCA_041663885.1 Minisyncoccota bacterium
AGCGGTTTTAAAAAAGACAAGGTTTCTCCTGTGGGGGCTGTCGGTTATATGCAACTTATGCCGTCATCGGCTCTTGAGGCCGGTATTAAGGTTAGCGATAAAATAGGTAGGAAATATTATTGGGGAAAGATTGTGAAAAAAAATGAAAAAGGAGAGGAAGAAACTGAAAATTATTTAAATAGAAGTTTATTTGATTCAAAAAAAGACGAAAGACTGGTGCCTGAAAAAAATATTGAAGCGGGAAGCAGGTTGTTAAAAAAATATAAAAAAAGATTCCTTCTTGATTCTTTGGCTCGAGTTGCATATAATGAAGGGCCTGGTAAATTGGCCAAAAGAATTAGCGCCGCCTTTCCGCAGATAGTTGTAGGTGGTAAATATGGTACGTTTGTTGACAAAGAGCTCTATAAATCATTGGTGGAAAACGGGACAATTAATTTCGCGGATCTGTATAATTTTGCCGATAAACAAATTGCCGACGAACAAGATGTCGATAAACAAAAAGAATTGCAAAAATACAAAGAAGCATTGGATTACGCTTTAAATGTGGAAGTTTTTTATAGGCGGATAGCGGAAATTGAAGCCGGCAGGGGAGAGACAATGAAGATTGCCAAGGCGGAAGATGGCGAGAAAGAATACGGGATGGATTAGTATGAAGATAGCTTGGATCGGAAAACATTTTGGAGAAGAACCGCCTTTGGTAGGGAGCGAAAAACAAGGGGCGGGAGCGATATTTTTCAGCGGATGCAATCTCCGCTGTGTTTTTTGTCAAAATTATCAAATATCTCAAAATGGATTGGGTGAAGAATTCAATCCTGAAAAATTATCCAAGGAAATGCTTCGTTTGGAAAAAGATGGCGCCGTCAATATAGATTTGGTCAGTCCGACAATTTGGTGGCGGGAAATAAGAGAGGCGATCGGTATGGCCAAAAAATCCGGATTGCGCATTCCGATTATTTGGAATTCCAATGGGTTTGAGTTGGTGGATATTTTGCGGAGCATGGAGGGTTTGGTTGATATTTATCTGCCTGATTTTAAGTACAGCGACGATGGTTTGGCATACAGATATTCCGGCGTAAAAAAATATGTTGAAACAACAAAATCGGCGGTGGAAGAAATGCGGAGGCAAGTTGGAAATTTACGAATTGAAAACGGACTCGCCCAAAAAGGTCTGATTGTCCGGTATTTGATTTTGCCCGGCCATTTGGATAATAGTTTTAAAGTTTTAGAAATTTTATCCGCGATGGACAAAAATGTTCATATCAGTTTGATGAATCAATTTTATCCGACGCATCTTGCTAAAAATTTTCCGGAGATAAACAGGGGAGTGAGAGCGGGTGAGTATGAAAAAATCCGGGATTTTATGCTTAATCTTGGTCTCGTGAACGGTTGGGGGCAAGAAATCGGTGAAAATAGTAATTTTTTGCCTGATTTTAGCCAAAAAAATCCTTTTTTACCCCAAAAGGGTTGATTATTTCAGAGTTCTGTGCTATTATGCGAGGTGGCAAGGCCGTCGCAAGAGGCGGCATTTTGATAGCTCTTTGTAAAATTAAAAGGCGTGGAAAATATATTATCGCGGCCGCAAAAGACAGAAATGATTTTTGTTTTTTGCGGCCGCCGTAAATTAAATAAGAAAAAAGAGGAAAAATGGAAGAGAAAATAAAAGCCGTCCCTTCTAAAGGTGGAGAAGTCGCTCTAAGCGACGGAAAAGATCCTGGCACACTATTGCCGTGTGCTAAAAAAACACCACGAGTGATGGGTGTTGCAGATTTACCAAATTGGTATACCCAACTCGACACAACAGTGTTGGATGTTGGCGAAGAACTACCTAATTGGTCTCCCACCTTCTACCACTGAATGATCTCCCCAGGAATTACCCGCCTTTTAATTCCTCCCCCAAATTTAAATATTTTTTATAAAATCAAACCACCCCCAAGGTGTTTTTTTATTTTGTTTTTCATGTTAAAATAAAGTATATGTACACCTTGGAAGAAAAACAATTTATTTTAAATTTGGCGCGCGAAGCCATTTCCTATTTTTTAACCGATTCCAAAATTTTAAAAATAGATGAATCGCGAGTTGTTTTTAAAAAATTATTGGAAAACAAAGCGTGTTTTGTAACCTTAAAAATAAACGGAGAATTGCGCGGATGTGTCGGGCATATTGAGTCGACCCAGCCCCTATATTTGGATATTATTGAAAACGCCGTTGGCTCCGCTTTTAGAGATTCTCGTTTTGATCCTTTAACACCAAAAGAATTTGAACAGATAAGCATGGAAGTATCTGTTTTAACCGAACCGGTTCAGTTGTTTTTTGACTCTTCCACTGATTTGTTAAATAAAATACGGCCAAACATTGACGGTGTTATCATTCAAAAAGACGGCCGTTCAGCCACTTATTTACCAGCTGTTTGGGAAGATTTTGAAAGCAAGGAAAAATTTTTATCAAGTTTGTGCGTAAAGGCCGGATTGAAAGAAGGGGATTGGTTGGCCTCCGATTTGCTGGTGTGGACTTACCAAGTGGAGTCAATAGAATAAGTATGATATAATAAAGACATGGCAGATAATATCATGACCGATGCCGGCGAATCTTTTGGTACGGGAGCGCCGGCGGTTCAAAACGAAAAAGAAGAAACAAAGATACTCGGCAACCCGGATATCAATTTTTTCGGTTTGACGAATTATAGAAATCAGTTTAGAAAGTTCGGCATCAAGACCGACGATCGCCGCCGCCACATGTATCTGGTGGGCAAAACCGGCATGGGCAAAACCACCATTATGGAAAATATGGTGCTCAATGATATTTATGCCGGACATGGCGTCGGACTGGTGGATCCGCACGGCGA
>JBAYLX010000127.1:0-2789 GCA_041663885.1 Minisyncoccota bacterium
GACAACCTCGATTTGTCCGATGGCGAATTTTTTCCCTCCGGCTTCGAATTCTTTGTAATCGGCGCGAATGATTTGTTCCGCGGTGAGGCCTTTCAGGCTGGCCTTTTGTTTTTTGATTTCGATACCGAAAGTTTTCAAATTGGCGATTTTGGCGATTTTGCCGAGTGTCTTGGCGGTTTTTATGTCAATTTCGGTGGTTGTGGCTGATTTGAAAACAACCGTATCCGACAGGATTGCCGAAACCAGAATTCCGGCCAGTTGTTTGGTGATTTTGAATTTATTGGCCAGCATTATCCTGGCGACTATGGTCGCGGTCGATCCGGCTGGTTCGGTGTGGAATTTTATCGGTTCATTCCCTTGGAAAGAAATTTTATGGTGGTCGATGACCTCGATGATCCTGGCCGCATCCGCGCCTCCGGGCATCTGGCCAGTTTCGTTGTGATCCACCAATATTAATGTTTTTCCCGCGACCGAGGCAATTTTTTGGGGTTTATCAACCTTAAAATGATTCAGGACGAATTTGGTTTCCGGATTCAAATCGCCGCTAACCGCCGCGACCGCGTTGATCTTGCTTTTCTTCAAATATTCCGCGTAAGCAATTGCCGAACAAACCGTGTCGGTATCCGGCGATTTGTGTCCGATGACAAAAATTTTTTCCTGTGCCATGTTTTTAATATTGGTTAAAGAAGATTTAATATGTTTTATACTATGATAAACCATATTTAATGTAAAATGCAAAAATCGGATCAATCCTGTTTTATGAAAATTAACACGCGCCTGTCCCAGTTCGATGGATCAGAGCTATTTTTTTATATGGATTCGCGCAAAAACAAGTTTGCAAAAATTAGCGACCGCTAATTTTTGCAAACATTTGGGGGCGGTTTTGGGCGGGCGGGTGCAAACATACACTTGACTTAATTTTTAGGCTCAATTACTCTATATTAAGAAAGGTAATCAAAGCCGGTTAAAGGTCGTTTCAATCAAACTGGCATAGCTGATTTATTAAAGTCAGTGTAACTAAAAATAATAAAAATCATTATGGCAACAATCGGATATTGTGTTAAGTGCAAGGCGAAGCAGGAAATGAAGAACGAGAAACCCGTGGAAATGAAAGGCAAGGGCGGGATGGTGCGCCAGGCGATGACCGGCGAATGCCCGGTTTGCGGCACCAAGATGTTCAAGATAATGGGCAAGGCGGAAGCGGAAGCAGCCGCCGCGGCGAAGTAGAAACGATTTTACAATAATACCAATTTAAAGCGCGGGCAAAAGCCGGCGCTTTAAATTTGGGCGGCCAGGGCATTGTGCTGTGTTAAAATGGTTTAATGGAAAATCCGGATGAAAATTCACCGGCGGAAACAAAAAAACAAGGCCGATGGTTAAGGTGGGCGATTTTAGGTTTGGCATTGGGTAACTTGTTTGTGTGGATGGCGGTGGGCGAAACCGCGGAGCAAAAAATGCTTGAGGTCCGATTCTTTGATGTTGGACAGGGGGATGCGGTTTTCGTGCAGCTTCCCAACGGCGTGCAGGTGCTCATCGATGGCGGGCCCAATAGCCAAGTTCTGGAAAAATTGGGCCAGGTAATGTCGTTTTACGACCGCGATATCGACTGGATGATTTTGTCGCATCCGGAAAAAGACCATCTGGCGGGGTTGCTTGCGGTGCTGAAAAATTATCAAATTCATAACATCATATGGTCGGGTATTGCCAAAGATAATGCTGAAAGCAAAGAGTGGAGCGATTTGGTTGCCAGGGAAGGCGCCAATGTGGTGATCGCGCGGCCGGGCGGAATTTTTGCTTTGGGGGGCGAACCGGACAGCTTTCTGGAAATTTTGGCTCCGGACACTGCTGCTTCCGGTTCGTCGAAAAACGCCAATGACCTATCGGTCGCGGCCAAATTAACTTACGGCGCGCGGTCGTTTTTGTTCACGGGCGATGCGGCGGTCAAGGAAGAAGAATCGGCATTGATTGCCGGTTCCGGCCGGATCGATATTTTGAAAGTGGCGCACCATGGTAGCAAGACGGCGGCAAGCGAAATTTTTATGGCCGGCGTTTTGCCCGCGGCCGCGGTGATTTCATCGGGAAAAAACAATTCCTACGGCCATCCGCATCCGGAAGTCTTGGAATTGCTTTCAAAATATGATATTAAGACATTGAGAACCGACGAGAGCGGGGATATTGTTTTTAAGACCGACGGCAATAATCTTTTCGTTAAAACAGAAAAGTAAATATTAAAATGTAAAAATCAAAATGGAAAATGACAGTGTAAAGTCGTAAAATGTCTGAATTGCAAATTTTACCATTTTAAATTGTCATTTTGATATTTGATTTTTAAATTTTCAATTAAATCTATGGATTTTCCAATATTTAAAACCAAAATCGAAGGAAGGGACCGCAAATTCAATTTGACTGATCCTGGCGCCAGGAAAGATTATTTTTATTATAAAGCCGGAGAAGAGATCGAAAAACTAAAAAGTTTCACCAGGGACAATACGTTTATAGTTTATCTTTTGGGCAAAAAAAATTCTGGCAAAGGAACTTATTCCAAAATGTTGGCGGAATTGCTGGGAGATGACCGGCTGGAGCACTTTTCCGTGGGCGACATGATCAGGGCCATTTCCAAGGATATTAAAGATTCGGCGCGGAAAATTGAATTGGAAATGTATCTGAAAAAGAATTATCGCGGCTGGCTTCCGGTGGATAAATTGATTTCGGTGATTGAAGGCCGCGATACTAAAACGCTGCTGCCCACCGAATTGATTCTGACTTTGATAAAACGAGAGATTGCCAAA
>JBAYLX010000128.1:0-2771 GCA_041663885.1 Minisyncoccota bacterium
ACGCACGATTTTAGACATGGGCGGCGCGGAAAAATTATTGGGCGCGGGGGATCTTTTGTATATGTCTTCGGAATATCCCAATCCCAAGCGCATCCAGGGTCCCTATGTTTCCGAAAAAGAAAGCAAGGATGTTTTGGACTGGATTAAAAAGAACAATTCCCAGCCGGAATTTATTATCGAAGAAGGCGTTCTGGAAAGCTTGATGCTGGGCGATGTCGGCAAGGAATATAATGGCAACGGCAGTATGTTCAACGTAACCGATTCCACTGGCGAAGGTTTTGGCGATGACCCGATGTACGAGCAGGCCAAGACCGTGGTGGTTCAGGCGCGCAAGGCTTCGGCGTCATTTTTGCAGCGGCGGTTGCGCGTGGGCTATGCCCGTGCGGCGCGGCTGATCGATTTGCTGGAAGAGCGCGGTATTGTGGGCCAAGGCGATGGCGCCAAACCTCGCGATGTGCTGATTTCCGCTTTAGACGCGGGTACGCAGGATTTGCCCGGAGGAATGTCGGGCGACGTCAACGACGTTGATGGCGAAGGCGACGGCGGCTGGCAAAAAGTGTAATTTGGTATTTGTATTGTATTTAAGGTCAGTACTTGGCGTACTCGCCAAGGTCTGACCTCGGCAAGTTGTATTTTGTATTTTGCATTTGAGGTCGTTCCCCCGCGAAGTTTGGCGAAGCAGGGGTGTGACCTCGCCAAACTTGTATTTTTGCATTTTTAAATTTATGTTAAAGTTGAAGTGTTGAGGTAATTTAGCAACTTTTATGGCAAAAAAATCAATAAAACCAAATTTAAAGTCAAAATCAACTTATGAAGAGCAGTTGATGGTTTTGGTGGAAAATATGCATGACGAAATTAAACTTGTTGCTGAAGGTAATTTGATGCTGGGCGAAAGAATGGAACGCGGATTTGCGGATGTTGACAAAAGATTTGATGAGATGGAAAGGAGGATGGACATTGGTTTTGAAAAAGTTTGGGATAAGATTGAATCAATGGATGCCAAGATTGAATCAATGGATGCCAAGATTGAATCAATGGATGCCAAGATTGCGTCAATGGAAAAAGACATGCAGAGCAGTTTTAAAACGGTAGTTGAGTGTCTTTCCCGCATTGAAGATGAGATCGCGGAAATTAAAATTGAACTCAAGCGTTTGGAAGAAAAGAAAGCAGATAAAGAAGTATTAATAGCTTTTGAAAAACGGCTTGCCAGGATTGAGCGGGAATTGGAGGAACATAAAAATCTTTGCAAAAACCGGTAATTTTGCAGGAATTTTAAATTATGCAAAAAAAACAAAAACTTTCGGAGAGCGATAAAGTGCTTGCGGGCAAGGGGGAGAAAAATAAAAGTTTGCAGGCGGCGCTTGATGAAATCCGCGAGAAATTCGGCGAGGGATCAATAATGACGTTAAAAGACGTCAAAGCCGTGGATATTGACGTGATTCCGACCGGATGCATATCTTTGGATATGGCTTTGGGCGTGGGCGGGATTCCGCGCGGCCGCATTGTGGAAATTTACGGCGGTGAATCAACAGGCAAGACCACGTTGTCGTTGCATATTCTGGCCGAGGCGCAGAGAAAGGGCGGCGTGGCTGCGTTTGTCGATGCCGAGCACGCGCTGGATCCGGAATACGCGCGGCGCATCGGCGTCAATGTCAATGATATGCTGATTTCCCAGCCGGATTCGGGCGAACAGGCATTGCAGATCGTGGAAACTTTGATGAAATCCGGGCAGGTGGATATTATCGTGGTGGATTCGGTGGCGGCATTAACGCCCCGGGCGGAAATCGAGGGCGAAGTGGGCGACGAGCAGATCGGCTTGCAGGCGCGGTTGATGTCATCGGCGTTGCGGAAATTTTCGTCGATCGCGGCCAAAACCAACACGATCGTGCTTTTTATCAACCAGACGCGCATGAAGATCGGCGTGATGTGGGGCAACCCCGAAACCACTCCCGGCGGCATGGCGCTCAAATTTTACGCGTCGGTGCGCATTGAACTGAAGCGCATCGGCCAGTTGAAACATGGCGAAGAGATCATCGGCAACCGCGTGAAAGCCAAGATCGTCAAAAACAAAGTGGCACCGCCGTTCAAGGTGGTGGAATATGACATTTATTACAACGAAGGCATATCTCGGTTTTCGGATGTGATTAATACCGGTTTGAGCCTGGAGGTAATCAAAAAAAGCGGTTCGACGATTATGTTCGGCGAAGAGAAACTGGGCGTGGGAATGGAACAATCCAAACAATTTTTGCGCGACAATCCCGAAGTTTTGGAAAGGATTAAGGTTGCTCTCAAACAAAAAATCGATGCGACCTTCGCGGATCCGAACGCGTGAAAACATATAAACATTAAAATCAAGTTTGATTTTACAGAGGTTGTTTGCCTCTGTTTTTTTTGTATTTGTATTTGGTATTTTATGGGTCTTACCCCCGCGTACTCGCGGGCGGTTAGACCCTGGCAAAAGAATTTTCGAATTTCAATAAATGCTATTGAAGGGGTCTAACCCCTGCGATTACACAGGGGATAGACCCCAAATAAAAATACCCCAGCGAGTTAATTAAAATCATGGTTATCCACAGTGGTGCAGCTGTTGCATTTGCGGTATAATTTAACATAGGAAACGAGTGATTGGATAGTCATGAATATGGCATCAAAACTACATCGTCCAAAACCACAATTTTTGACCAAAATTGCCCTGGCATTTTTGGTGTTTTTCGGTTTCGCGCCGACGGTTAATGCCAGCATCATTGACGATATTTTGGCGATACCCGGCC
>JBAYLX010000129.1:0-2717 GCA_041663885.1 Minisyncoccota bacterium
GCTCCAAAGGAGGGGAGTTTTATCATAGATTTAAATTTGGTTGCTTCCGTTGCGCTTATACTTTTTCAAAATTCCAATTATATTGCTGACCTCATCACGATTATCGGCGACCTTTATAGGTTTAAACAATGGATTTCCAAAAATGGGAAGCCGGAAACAATTAAGCCAAAGGAAGACCAAACAGTAGAAATACGGAATACAAACGGCAACATTACTATTGACCAGCGGGTATATAACATCTACCAAGAATCTCCCCGGGTGCGGGCAAATTTAAGAAATACGTTTTCAAAGCTAAAAGAGCAAGAAGAAATTACAGATTTTTCGATAAAAGACATAGAGGCCGATAAGGAAATTTTCCGCGCAGAAAGAGACGAATTTTCGTCAATGGCTTCAAGCTCGGACGAAGTAGAGCAGAAAAAACAAAAGCTTATCAAAGAAAATCAAGAATTATCAGTTTTTAAGGTTGTTTTCCAAGAAAATTTTAAGTGGGAATTTTTTTATCAGGGGAATAGAATTTACGCGACAATGAGAGACCAAGTTTTTTTCGGAAAAATAGAGAGAGGCGAGGTTGCATTTAGGAGCGGGGACAGGTTGACTGTTAATTTGGAAATTGACCAAATTTTTAACGAGGCGGCTAATACTTTCGTAAATGATTGTTACCATATCACAAAAGTAATAGAACATATCCCGAGGTCTCCGCAAATTCAGTCAACAATGGATTTTGATAAATCAAAACCAGATAATTGTTAAAAGAGATTTAAAAAAGAAGTACGCAATGCGCGTGCTTTTTTGTTGTTTTGGAAATAGGTGAAAATTTCGCGGCGTTGGCGGTTGAAATTATGGAAAATCCATATTAAAATAAAGCAACAATTGAATATTGGCCTAACCCTCGCGGAATTTCTACGAGGTATGGCATTAAAACCAGTTATGGATATAGACCCCATCGTCTAGGGCTTTTTCCGTAACTGGTCATATTTCGAAAGGAATATGGATGACCGAAAGGTTGTCAGGCTCTGGCGGTGGGTTTTCTGTTACTCGCCAAGCCATAAATTTAAAATCAATTTTTTTAAAAATATGGATTCATTCACGGTTATAGTTTTATTGATATTGGTTTGCGTAATTTTCTTTTGGGTAAGGGCGGGCAATAAAAGAAAGGAAAAAGAGAAAAACGAGCGGTTAAAACAAAAGCAACTGGTTGCCAGCGCAAAAGCGTATATCGAGGAAGCTAAAACAAACAAGCGATTGCCCGCTGGTTTTACTTCAATAATGTTGGGAGAGGGAGAACAGGCGTTTTTTGAGGAAGAAACGAAATTGATTGAAACAAGGTCGGTGAGGAATACCGGGGGCGGTGGGGTTCGGTTTCGCGTGGCAAAAGGGGTTTCTGTGGGCGGGTTCGGAGCGCAAGGCGAAAGCCACCAAGCTTATAGGATTATTGACCAAGGCAAAATTACGCTGACGAACAAAAAGATATTTTTTAGCGGTTTAAAAGAAAATCGGAATATTCCAATCAACAAAATCATTAAATTTGACCCAATGACCGATGGAGTGGAAATCGGAATTGAATCCCGCTCAAAAAATATATGTTTTTATATTGGCAATTCTTTTTTATGGGGCGCGGTTGTTAATATCCTCCATTCGGCAAATGGCGATGTTTCCAATTTATCGCCGGAAGTTTTTGATAAATCCCTTGAATGGTTAAAAGAATGGGAAATTTTTGAAAACGAATTAACTTAAAATAACTAATCAAACAAAATATGAATAAATTATTTTTGGCAATTATTGCGATGGTTTTTCTGACAGTTTCATCTCCCGTTTGGGCTGTTCAAACTGCGTCCAATAATGCTGGCGTTTTTGTTCAATCCAACGGCAACATTCTTAATCGTGAGGCCATTTTAAACCAGATTGCGGCAATTACAAAAATGATTGCCCAATTGCAGGCGCAACTTATCGCGTTAAATTCGGCTTCTTCACCGGCAATAAAATCCTGTCCTACCATTTGCGGGCAATCGGCAAGCACAATATCGGACGGAAAGGGCGGCAAGATAAATTGCGCCGCAACTTCGGCGTGCGCGACAGTTTCAACGGCTTCCGCTATCCCGGGATTGGATTCAATAAGACTTGGCGGCGCCGTTTGGGGTGATTGGACTGGGGACGGCAAAAGGGACGGCGTAGTGATTGATGTTGTGTATCTCGATAAAGACAAAGACATAATTTCATCGCCGGAAACCAGAATCGCCCCTATTTCTGCGGATGTGCAAATTATGGCAACAAAATGCGCTGGAACAAACCAAGGTTATCTCGGCAGTAGCAGTGGATTATGGGAAACAGTTTTTACCGCTCATTATTCGCTAAACCAAATAGCATTGGGCGGCATATATCCTGAAATTCGCATACCGGAGGGATTGCTGAATGTTGGCCGTTGCGGGGGAACTTGCCCCGAATGCGACAGCACTTATTATTGGAGTGGTGGGGTTAAAGTAACAATCAATATCGCGGGGCAGGGAACTTTTAGCGCAACAAGAGACGCGGTGCAACTGTATAAAAACCTTAGCGAATGTCCATCAGAACCGATGGTTTGTTCTAACCGATAAATCCTTAAACCATTAAGGTGTATCTTGCCGACAGGTATAATTTTACCCGAAAGGCAGGTATGACCCACTGGCAACCGAAATTTTAGCTTCCAGTGGCCTTGTAGATAAGAGTTTTTGCTAAAAACC
>JBAYLX010000130.1:0-2713 GCA_041663885.1 Minisyncoccota bacterium
AGCTTTTCCAAGACATTCGCGCAGACGCGCAACTATATTTGGCCGGAAATGGCGGCGTTGGCGGAGGGAAAATTCAAAGCCGGCGATTCAATTTTGGATATCGGGTGCGGCAATGGCCGTTTCTGTTCGTTTTTTAGGGAAAGAGGCGGAAAATATTTCGGCATCGATAATTCGCGAAATTTGATCGCAATCGCCCGCGAAAGTTTTCCCGACGCTGAATTTGCGGTTGCCGACGCGCTGGCGTTGCCGTTTAAAGATAATAAGTTTGATTTGGCGGTTTCGATCGCGGTGCTCCACCACATTCCTTCAAAAGAATTTAGAAAGACGTTTTTTAAAGAAGCGGGGCGGGTTTTGAAACCCGGCGGAATTATGATCGCGACAGTTTGGGATTTGCGTCCACAGACAATGATAAGAACGAAGCGATGGAAGCGGCTGAAAAGTTTCGCGAAAACCCAATTTAAAATTGCCACCGGATTGGAAAAATTGGATTTTGGCGATTTTTTCATCACTTGGCAAAATAAGTATAAACGCTTTCACCATGCGTTTACTTTGCGGGAATTGAAAGAAACGGCGATGGAATCCGGATTTGAAATAATAAAAAATGGTGCGACGGCTTTTGGCGCGAAAGAGGGTAATCTTTACATAGTCGCAAAAAAATTGCATAATTAGCGGGTTGCTATTCGGTTTAATCAATGGCGTGAATTGCGTCTGTTACAGAATATGAGAATCGGTATCACCGGGCCGTCGGCCGCGGGAAAAGACACTTTGGCGGAGTATTTGGTTTCAAAGGGATTTGAGCATTTTTCGCTCTCCGATATCATCCGCGAGGAATTAAAAAAAAGGGGATTGGAAATCAACCGCGATAATTTGCATAACGTGGGCAACGAATTGCGCGAAAAAGAAGGCGCGGGTTTTTTGGCCACGCGGGCGTTGGCCAAAATGAAAAAAAGCGGGAATTATGCGATCACCAGCATTCGCAATCCGCTGGAAGTGGAGACCCTTGCGGCGGCGGGCGATTTTATTTTGATATCAGTCGACGCGCCGCTGGAAGTTAGATTCAAGAGGATTTTTGAAAGGAAGCGCGACCAGTATGAAAGTTCGATCGAAGAGTTCAAGCATAATGAGGCGCGCGAGATGGAATCAGGAATCACTTTAGGCCAAAACGTTAAAGAATGCATCGAAATGGCCGATTACGAAATAACCAACAACGGCGCCAAAAATGAATTTATCGCTAATTTTGAAGCATTGCATTTGATTTGATCCTTGAATCTGTTTGAAAATTATCCCGCTAGGAGGCGGGATGTACTTGCGCCCGTAGTTTAATGGATAAAATATTGGCCTCCGAAGCTGAAGACTACAGGTTCGATTCCTGTCGGGCGCACAAATTTTGCGGACAAAATTTGGAGTAATTAGTAGTTGGTAATTAGTAGTTTGGAAAATGCAGAATACTTGAAAAAGCGAAAGTAAAATTTCCCTAAACACTAATTACTCACACTAATTACTGAATTGGTATTTGAATTTGACAAAAGCTTTTCAATCGGGTAAATACCAAGTGAGGGGATGAGGGTTTTTACCCAATACAGGCAGAAAGTCCCTCAGCGGAGGAGGTCGGGTGTGGCCACGCAGTCTCTGCCAGATTGCGCTATGTAGCTTGACTGATTCTGCGAGGGGCTGTTCCCCTCAACTAAAAGGCACCGATCGATCGGTGTTTTTTAGTATTTAGCTTCACTTTAGTTTTCCCATTTGGTAGAATAAATCAATTAACGAATTTTGAATTCCGTTTGAAAATTGTTTCATTGAATATTTAATGAAAATTGAAAATTGGCAATTGAAAATTTTTGATCTATGCAGTATAAAATCGCGGTATCAGGCGCGGCCCAGACCGGGCATTGCTGTGACAATATAATTTTGCTTTCCAAGGAAGTGGGCAAGGAGATCGCCCGCGCGCATTGCGTTTTGGTTTCGGGAGCGACCACGGGCGTGCCTTATTTTTCCGCGCAGGGCTGCAAGGAAGCGGGCGGGTTCAACGTCGGTTTTTCTCCGGCGGAATCCGAGGTTGAGCATATTCGGCGCTACCGTTTGCCGGTGGATGTGTTCGATGTGATGATCTATACCGGCGCGGATTATCCGGGCCGGGACATCATCATGACCAAATCCGCGGATGCGGTGATTATTGTTTGCGGCCGCATTGGTACACTCCACGAATTTACCACCGCGGTCGAATGCCGCAAGCCGATCGGCGTTTTGCTGGGATCAGGCGGCATGGCCGATAAGATTCCTGATTTGGTAAAGGACACTTATCGGGGGATCAAAAAAATCGTTTACGAGACCGATCCGACATTGCTGGTGCAAAAAATGATCGAAAAAGTGGAACAAGAAAAGAAAAAATCGAAATTATAAAATTCAAAAATTTCCAATTTCCAATTTCCAATAAATGCCAGAATGCCAAAATGTTAAAATTTTGAAATTCTGAAATTTATTTTGGCATTGAATATTGGGAATTTTGACATTTAGTCCATGCGTTTCGCGGCGGATATGCATATCCATTCCAAATATTCGCGCGCCACTTCGCCTCGGATGAATTTGGAATCGCTGGGCCAGTGGGCCAGGGTCAAGGGAATAAAGGTGATGGGCACGGGTGATTTTACCCATCCGGCGTGGTTTGGCGAATTAAAAGAAAAACTGGATCCGGCTGAGCCGGGCCTTTTTGCAT
>JBAYLX010000131.1:0-2701 GCA_041663885.1 Minisyncoccota bacterium
ACAATCGCTACTGCGGCAATCCCTAAAATTATATTTTTGTTCATAAATGTAATTACAAATACTTAGAATTTATTGCGTAAATAACAAAGCAACTTTCCTTATTCCTTTTTGTATCCGTCCATTAAATACAAAATTCCCGGAATGAGAGGAATTGCCAAATTAACGCTAAGGTTTGCGTTTGTTAAAAATCCGACGACAAACCCTGTCGCCACAGAAATCGTTACAAGCCAGCCCCCGGCCTTGGGATATTTCCAGCCCAAAACCAAACCGACAAAAACCAGCGGCATCATTGATAACGCGACATTCTCCCACAATGAATAATCGGGTTTGGCGAACGGCAACGGGTTGCCGTAGCCGAAATAAAACGGCAAAGCAAAAATTAAAACGCACAAAGCAACCATTCGTCCGGCCCATTTGATTATTTTCATATTTTTTGAGTTAATGAAGCTTTTTTAAGCTGGCTATTCCTTGCCCCATCGCCATTTGGCCGGTTCTCCTTTTTTATAGCTGATATATATGAGCAATCCGGTAATGACAAAAACGGCAATAAAATAAAAAACCAGATATTTCGCAACATTGGTTTCAAGAATATAAACCAATGCCCCTAAAATTACCAAATACGCCAAAAGGATAAGCCATCCCTGCCAAGCGGCGGGATACCAGCCATACCCGTATGTTTTCGCCTTAAACCAATATTTATTGTTTTTTTGCTCCATCGAAATTATAGTTCTTAAATTTTGGAGCTTCTCCTCCCGGGGTACGAATTCACGGGCGGCAACCAAAGGAAGTTTCCTTCCAAGAGTACTTGCGGAGTACCTAAGGAATCCTCATCCATCGGTTCCCCGGGCAAACCCGGAGTCTACCTCTGGATAAATTTTACAAAAATATTTTTCCAATATTAAAAACGTATATTATATATAATTTGATACTATCGCAAATACAATTTAGCTCAAGCTGCCGCGCGAAATCAGTATTTAAATACGGATTTAAATCAGCACTAAACGCCAAGGTTTATGATCTTTTTTGAAAAATCAAATAAACAGTAGAATAGACGACCAAAGATGCGAAAAACATTATTCCGACAAGTCCCAACTCATGCTCGGTGGCATAGTTGTAAACCGTAACGAGGAGCAACAAAACAATAGTAATCACCCAAGATATGGCGACAGTTTTTAAATTTTCAATTTTCCAATTCATAAAATTATTATGTTTTTATTCCGTAGGTTGAACCCTTTGGGTTTTACTTGCCACTGCGAACACAACGCACCGAAAAACCATCGCCATCATTGTGTCCATCATTATTATAAATACCGATAACGCCATAGTGGAAATAAGCCGCCCACGCGCTCTTTCCGGCGGGCTGATCGGCAACCGGATCCGATGCCCAATAAACATTCCCTGTAGAGTCATTGCCGTGAGTATCGGGGAAAAGCGCCTTGTTAATGGATGGATCAAATTTATTGTAATCAATAATTGTTGATAATTCCGCTACGGATGGCAGACGCCAATCGGTATGGCCGGCGAAATCCAAAGAATCGCATAAGGCAATCGCGCCTTCCCAGTTATAATCCTTGTGATCCCAAGGGCAATCCGTCCCCGATTCCGACCCGTTTGAACACTTTTTCCATTGAAGGCCGTTGCCATGGTCAATAACGGTTCCATCGCCATTGTCAATCATGGATAATTCCGCGTCTGATTGTTTGCCGCGCACGCAGCGAAAATTCAATGGGGTGCTTTTTTGCATAGCGCCAACCATGCCGCTATTGAAATCGACTATCCACGCGCCCCAAGCCCCATCGCTTTCTTTCGGGTCGGCATTGGAATCGGATGTCCAAAAAGTACGCGCCACCAATTTTTTAAAGTAATCGGCGTAATATTCCTGCTCGCTGCCGTATTTTTTATTCGGATCAAGAGTAGCGGCATTTATCGCGAAAAAATTCGTATTGATGGCCGGATTGCTTTTTTTAAAATCAACTATCGTTAACAATTCGTGCACATCGGGCAGACGCCAATCGGAATGCCCGGCGAAATCCAAAGAATCGCAAAATAAAATCGCTTCTTCAAAGCTTAACCCCGAATCCGTGGCGGAGCAATTTTCGGAAGCTAAATCGGCGCCGGGACACACTTTCCATTGCAACCCGGTTTTAATGCCGCTGACCGTTCCGTCGTTATTATTGATAAAATCACTATTTTCAGAAACAGATTTTTTTTGATCTGATAATTTGGCATTACCCGCCAAATCTTTATTTTGGTTTTTGGCAAGCGGCTTTTGCGCGAAATAAATCCACAATGCGTATATAGCAACCGCGAAAAACAATATAACGAAAACAACCAGCAGCAAATTCCATTTATTTTTATTGTCCATAATATTTATTAATCTGGCAGAATACCCCGATGCTCTGCATCGGGGATGAATGCCAGCCCGTAGCGTAGCGATAGCGAAGCGGAGGATTAACAAACTTTTCCGCAGGAATACCGCGACGCCTTGGGCGCGCGGTAGTTTATTTCGTATTTACTTTATCCTATCAAAAAATCGCCCAAATGGCGATTGCTATTAAAAATACAAGGGTCTAACCCTTGTATTCTGACAAATGATTCGATAAAGTAATTTTTTCTTTAATTGGACAAATAAATCTGGTTAAAAGAAAAAACATAGAAATTTACATTAAACAACATGTCAGCGTATTTTAAATAACGGTGT
>JBAYLX010000132.1:0-2680 GCA_041663885.1 Minisyncoccota bacterium
CAAGGTGTCACCTTGTTCCACTGCATTTGCATCTTGCATCCTCTCCCCCTGCATTCCACCTTATTTCCCCTTCCCGCCCTCTTTCCACCAATTACCGACCAGCGCCGCAAAAATCCCGCAAAACAAACCCAATATCGCGCCCATGGCCGTATTAAGTTTCGTATTTGGCTTTACCGGATTATCGGAAACCATCGGCCCGCTAATGATCGCGGTATCTTTAATTTGAGTCATCGCCAATTCAAGATCGGCAACGTGGTTTTCCATGTCGGAGATCGCGGTATATCTTTCGCGCGAACATTCCTGGCCGGAATATTGGCCGGCTGTTTTTACGCTTTCAATATTTGTCTTTATCGTCCCGATTTGGGTAATTATGGTTTGGCGACGGGCTTCAACTACTTTATTTTGGTCAGCAATCACGGCTTGGCCGATTTCTTTTAAAATATCGGCAACGCCCTCGCGGTCAGACGACTCCGCCGTAAGCGAAATTATGTCACTGCCCGGCGTATTGGCGGTTTTGATCGAAAACGCCGCAATTTCCTTTCCAGTTACATCTGAGACATACAGCCCACGATCGATCTTATCTTTCGCTTGAGCTATACCTTCCACCAATGACCCGGCGCCCACGCTTCCCACCTCGAGATCCATTTGCGCCCGATAAATTTTCGGCATTGCTATACTTATTCCAAACGCAAGCACCGTAGCCACCACAGTCGAAAAAATAATGATCGCCTTCCGCTTGACCAGAACCCCGGCCAACTCCCGCAAATCAATCTCATCGTAATCGCTGTTTTGATTCGTATTAATGTTTTCCATATTTTTATTTTACTTTATTTAATCAATTTTGCATTTTAAACGTAACATTGAGAGTGTGTCCTCCCCGCTGCACCCGCTTTCCGAAAGGTGACTCCTCGATGTACTCGTCGAGGTGTCACCTTGCCCAACTGCATTTGCATCTTATTCCCCTTTCCCAACTGCATTTGCCCCCGCATTTGAAGGTGACTCCTTGCTGCTCGCCCCGCCGTAGCTTTAGCGAAGGAGGGTACTCGGCAAGGTGTCACCTTGCCCAACTGCATTTGTTTGCCCCCCGCTGCATTCATTTTCCCCACCAATCTACCGAAAAAACAGCTGTACAGTTTTTGCGATAATCGAAATATCCAAAACGAACGACCGGTTTTTAATGTAATAAAGATCGTATTCGAATTTGTCTTGGGCCTCTTTTATCGATGCCGACGCTTTATAATTTATCTGCGCCCAACCGGTAAACCCCGGCCGCACCAAATAGCGGTAACGATAAAGCGGTATTTTTTTCTCAAATTCAAGCGCCAACTTGTCCCATTCCGGGCGCGGCCCCACAAAGCTGATGTCCCCTTTCAAAATGTTGAAAAACTGCGGGAATTCGTCGATATGCGTTCTTTTTAATATTTTCCCCACCCGGGTAACTTGCTCGTCTTTTCCGGCCCGCCAAACCGAATACTGATCGCTGGTCGCGGTCATGGTGCGGAACTTATAAAACTTGAATATCCGGCCGCCCCTGCCCTTCCGGTTTTGCACGTAAAGTATTGGCCCCCTGGAATCAAGTTTTGTCGCCAAAAAAACAAATGGAAAAATGAATAGCGTAAAAATCAGCCCGATGAAGGAAAAAAACACGTCGAATACTCTTTTGGCGTCCACGTATTCCTTTCTCGAAGTCCGAGGGATAATTTCCATCACCCAGAATTTATCAATTAAATTAAGCGGAACCTTGCCGGCGATCTCTTCATAGAAATTTTCCAAACCAACGACTTTTATACCGATATCTATTCCCAAAAGCTGATCGGCCAATGCCGCCCGCGATTCTTTTGGGATGGCAAAAACCACCATTTCCACTTTTTTATTTTTAATCGCGTTGATAAATTCATTCTACCGGGTATAAATATCCAGTTTTTCAAAACCATTCAGCGAATTGGGGCGGAAAACCGCCGCGATACTGTAATTGGCATGGGGCAAATAGTCACGCGCCAGCTCTTCCATTTCCGGCCCCCACCCCACCACCGCAATCTTTTTTTCAAATTTCTTGGCACCCGATACCCGGGCAAAAATCACACTCCTTAAAAATACACAAACCGAAAAAATGATCACATCGAAAAACAGTATCGTTTTGGGCGAGATCAGCGAATGTAAATTAAGATAAAAATAAACCACCCCGGACGCAAACGCCAATATCGCAAACAAAGACAAGTTCTTGAGCAGTAAAAAAATGTTTTTTACCGTAAGTTCATTATAAAAGTCGAATGAATACAATAATGCCAGCCAAAATACCTGGATTATCGAAAATTGCAGCAAAAACTCCCGACTTTGCGGCCCGGGAAACATCGAAAGATCCCCATACCGCACCGCCAAAACCAAAAACAGCGACAAATACATCAATATTATGTCCGCCGCCAGGATAACAATTTTTACATACTGTTTTTTTCCCATAGGTCTCCAAATCGTTAATTCTTATACAATCTTTGATAATTTGCAACCATTTCCCTTAAAGTAAATTTACTTTGCGCAATTTCCCGCCCGGCCAAGCCCATTTGTTTTGCAGCAGTCGGATTTTCAATAAAATACTCTAATTTTTTAACCAAATCGTCAATTGATCCTGGATTAAACAAGAAACCATTTTTTTTGTCCTCGACCAATTCCGGGATACCCCCAA
>JBAYLX010000133.1:0-2604 GCA_041663885.1 Minisyncoccota bacterium
CAAAAACCTTTGTTTTCAAAAATTCCGGCAACAACGGTTTGAGCCCGGATTTTTCAATCCATTCCATCAAGTAATACTCGTTGCCTCCCTCAAAAAATAGAACATCAGCCGTTTCGAATTGCGGCCGCCAAATACTTTCTTGAACCGCCGAGATGTCGGAAATATCAACCGATTTGAAATCCATCCCTTTCAAATTTACCAAATCTTCGATCAACCAGCCCTTGTCGCCCGCTTCCACATTTGCCGCAGTCGGAACAAAAATCACCGAGCTCTCCCCGGGTTTTTTGCCCACTAAATCAAGAAAGGCCTCTTTGATCGATTTATTAGATATTCCCGCCGAAGTAAGCAATAACTTCATATTTTTGAATATTCAAATGCTGCCGATCAGTGAATCGGCGGGAATGTTTAATTCTGCGCGCAGGATTCTTATCATATTGAGAGACAAAGATCTTTTTTTGTTAAAAATTTCGGTTGCGCGATTAGCGCCAATGATTTTTGCCAGATCTTTTTGCTCCATCCCCAATTGCTCCATGCGAAATTTAATCGCTTCGATCGGATCAGGCGCGGCAATTTCGTATTGGTGGGTTTCATACTTTTCTATAAGTGTTGCCAAAACATCCAGCTCATCGCCCTCTTTTGAACCGAATTTGGCATCCCATAATTCCTCAACCCTTTTTAACGCCTCTTTGTAATCCTTTTTATTTTTAATAAGTTTGATGTTCATATGTTTTGGGCGTTAATTTTATCATATTCCTTGTGCGTTCCTATGAATCTTATGAAAATTATCTGGAAATGATAATTTACCGCGACGACCAGCCGGTATCGATTGCCTTTAATATTGAAAACTGCCCGGTTATTATTTAAAATGCTCGCACTTCTGTATTTTGATTTAATCTCATTGGGCGATTTCCATTTCGCCTGTTTTGCTTCATGATACCAAGATTTTAACGGTTGCTCCGAGTCTCGATATTTATCATTTTCCCAGAAATCTTTTATTGTTTTGACCGAAATAATCCTCATAAATAATTTTATTCCCAATTTGGGAAATTGTCAAGCAATTAATAACCCCTCATGATTAATTAACCTAGCATTATTATCACGAATTGCTTTCTTTGCCGCAAAAAATCAAATGATTGTCATCGGTGATCCGTTACAAACCAATCAAAAAACGCAAATAATAGACGCCGGCCGCAAAAAAAATTGCGGCCGCGGCATAACGCATGATTATTTCTATTTTTCGAATCGCCTGGAACGCTTTGCCGATTCTTTGGATGCCAAAAGCGATAACGAATGAAAAAACAATGACCGGCAAACCGGTTCCCAACGCAAACAAAATCGGCAAAACTAGGCCGCCGGAAGATTGCAACGCCAATGGGATCAAGGCGCCGAAAAACAGCACGGCGCTGTATGGGCAAAACGCCATCGCAAACAACGCGCCAAGTAAAAACGCCCCCAAGCCTCCCTTGTCCGCAAGCCACAGTTTGGCTTTTTCCAACTTGCCGCCGGATAACGGAACCTTGATCTTTATGGCGCCAAACATTGCCAAACCCATTATTATCAGCAAGGGACCAAGCAGTCTTTCGCCCCAACCCTGGATGGAATTTGAAATTTGGAACGACGACAAGCCGTAATAAATTAGAATCGCCAACAATGTATAGCTGGCCGCGCGGCCAAAAGCGTAGTACGCGCCGTTGGCCAAAGTATTTTTAGCGGTTTTCAAATTCTTGGACAAATAAGCGATCGCGGCAATATTGGTCGCAAGCGGGCAAGGGCTTATCGACGTCAGGATACCCAGCAAAAAAGCGGTCAAAGCGGGAATGGCATTGCCATCGATTAAAATGTTCAGGATATCCGTCATTGTTTTCCCAGCAGAGTTTTTATTTTGGTTTCAAGATAATTTTTAAAAGCGGGCTGGTCGCCGGCCAAACGCCACACCTGCGTATCTTCTTGAATATTATCGATTCCGCCGCGGATGGCATTGATAAACAATGCCGACCCGCCCGCTTTGAATTTTTCGGCCAATTCCTTGTTTTGCGGCTCATCAATGTTCACTTCGCGGAATACTACCCGGCCGCCCATGGCTTCTTGGCCGAACCGCTCCGCAACCGTTTCCCCGCTCAATTTGCCGATGGCAATGCAAGTGGTGCAGCGCTGGTTGCGGTGAAACAAAAAAACCTCCACTTTTTCGGCCGGCGCGGCCGCGATAGACATATTGTCCGTGTTTTTCCGCTGCGGTTTTGAATCGGAATCAAGAATTATCGGTTGGCCAGCAGCCATCTCCTTTCTCGGAATCGCGGACAATGCCCATAAAACTCCGCTGATTACCAAAATTATAAAAATGACAATAATGTAATTTTTCATTTTCTACAAAATCAAATTTTTACGAGGTTAAATAAATAACCGATAATCATAATGCCGATGCTGGTGGCCGCGACAAACGCCGCGAGCAGTTTCCAGTCCATCGCTTTTTTCAAAATCAACAGCCCCGGGATCGACAGGGTGACCGTGGCGGTCATGAACGCCAGCGCCGTGCCCAGCGGCACGCCCTTGCCGGTTAATGCTTCAACTATCGGAATAACGCTCACCGAATTCGCGTAGAGCGGC
>JBAYLX010000134.1:0-2595 GCA_041663885.1 Minisyncoccota bacterium
AACCTGGAAACGTTTTATTTTGCGGCTAAGATCGCCCGCGGCGAGTACAAAAATACCCGTTTTTATTCGATATCGGGCGACGTGCCCAATCCCGGGGTTTATGAATTTGCCGAGACCATGCCAATCCGCCAAGTTTTGGAATTTTCCCAAAACCTTCCCGAACAGCCTTTCTTCGTGCAGGCGGGCGGCGGTGCCAGCGGCACGATCTTATTAGAAAATGAACTGGATAATCCGCTTGCGGGTGCCGGATGCATCGTGGTGCACGATATGGCCCGTACCGATCCGCGCAAATTGGGGCTGGAATGGGCGGAGTTTTTCATTAGCGAAAATTGCGGCAAATGCGTTCCCTGCCGCGAGGGAGTTTATCGCTTAAGGGAGATATTTTTGCAAGAAAAAGTTGATGTCGCTAAAACCAAAGAAATCGTGGTATTGATGAAGGCCGCCAGTTTCTGTCCCTTTGGCAAAGGTGCGGCCAATGCGTTCGAGCCGCTATTGGGGAAGTTGGATTTGCAATAAGTTGTGCGGCGATATTATAATACTATAAAGTTAAACAAATAATGGGAAAACAGAAAGGATCGATTCCAGAGATTACTGTTTTCGCTAAAAAAAATGGCTGAAATTCACAAAGATGGATCTGAAGAAATAGATGTGGTTATTGAAACAGGAGGACCGGCAAAGCTTTGTCAGCCGAACGAGATAACCTTACCAAACGCAGATCAGGCAAGGGTACTCGAAACCATTTCGACGAAGAAAGCCGTAAAAAAGGTGGAAGACTTACAGAAAGCAGATGGATTTTTAAGTAAATTATTAAAAAAAGACCTGACCACGGGCGTAGCAAGGGATGCTTTTGAAGTGGCGCTTGGCGAGAAACATTTTAACGATAAGGTGCGGAATGATTTGATCGAGCTGATGTTGCGCGATGTAAACGACATTGCCGATGCGGCGACCAGCCCGGAATGGAGCCGGGAGGCGGAATTGGTGGCAAGATGGAATGACGAATTAAAGGTGGAGCATGGAGATTCGTTTAGCCCCGGAGAATTAAAATTGGTTATGCAGGAAATTTATGGCCGGGCGGCTGATTTGGTGGGGGATATGGGGTTTAAAAACAAATCCATTAAAGAATCAGCCAAATGTTTCGATGGTACCGATTCCTACGACAAAACGACCGGTACGGAAGGGGCGGAAAGGGAAAAGAAGTTTAAAGTCTTTAAGGGCGGGATGATGAAAGTCTTTACTGACGGACTGCCGACAAATCTTCCCGAAACGCATCCCAGGTATGATCCAATGGAGTGTTATGTTATTGTCGAGACCGATGATGAGGCCAATGTCGGCCAGCAGGACCATCAAAGAGTCTATATCGGCGTAAACCAAGGGCATGCGGAACTTAAAAAAATGCACAAGCAAAGCGGTGGTTGGTATGATGTGACCAGAAATGCGGTAACGACATCGGAATGGAAGAAAGGTATTCAGGGCGATTTTGATAAAGTGATGAAGGACTCGAAGAAAAAGTAAACAAAAAGATTAAACCCCGCCAAGGCGGGGTTTTCGTTTGTATTTTGTTTATTTTGCGGAAATATAGTATGAAAGAATTGTGGGTTGGATTCCCGTTTTTTTCATAAAAGAACAAGAGAGGTTTATTGAGAATTAAAAAACATGAAAATAACAATTGACGGTAAGGAGATCGAGGCGGTTGAAGGGCAATCGGTTTTGGAAGCGGCCAAGGCCGCCGGGATCGAGATCCCGGCGTTATGCTATCATCCGGATTTGTGCGTGAAGGCCAACTGCCGGTTGTGCTTGGTGGAAGTCGAGGGGATTCCTGTTCCCCAAACCGCTTGTTCGACCAAGGTTAAAGAAGGGATGAAAGTTAAAACCGGGGGTGAGGCGATCATGGCGTTGCGCAAAACCAATATTGAATTGATCTTAGGTGAACACCGCCGCAATTGTCCGCAATGCATTTGGCAGGGAAAATGCCCGCTATTGAAATACGCGGTACAATTAAAGGCCAATTTAGCGGCCAATCCGTTGCGCAAGCCTGAACCCGATGTTTGCAAATTCGGGCCGATAATTTTAGACCGTTCCAAATGTATTGAGTGCCGGAATTGTGTGGACATGTGCGCCCGGCAAACCGGCTCGCGGCGAGGTACGGACAAGGATATGAAATCGGATGGCTTCCTGGAAATCGAAGGCCGGGGCAAGGATATCAAGATAAAACCGTCGTGCGATCCAAAAAAAGATTGTATTTACTGCGGCCAGTGCATCATGCATTGCCCGGTGGGGGCGCTGGATGCCGAAAGTCCGGTGGATGAGCTCGATGCTTTGTTAAAAGATAGAAAGGGTAAAACTTTGGTCATCCAATTTGCGCCGTCGATCCGTTCCAGTATCGGGGAAATGTTTGGTATCGAGTACGGCAAAAATATTACCGGCGAGCTTGTTGCCGGGATGCGCAAACTGGGTTTTGACAAGGTTTTTGACACTACTATGGCCGCGGACCTGACAACGGTGGAAGAGGCTAAGGAATTGGTTTGGCGCGTTACCGAGAAAAAGCCGCTGCCGATGTTTACTTCCTGCTGTCCCGGGTGGATGCGCTATTTGGAA
>JBAYLX010000135.1:0-2584 GCA_041663885.1 Minisyncoccota bacterium
TGTATCAAACTCAAGGGAAAGTTTAATATTTTTTTTGATAAAATTTTCACTCATAATTCAATTGTAATTATAAGACATCAATTAATTATTTATTGAATAGTTTTCCATAATTACCCTGAAATTTTTGACTATATGGCGCTTTGCTTCAGTAAAAACATTATTAGCATCACCGTCAAGATATGTAAAGATTGGTTTTTTTGTCCGGTAGTAAGTATGTTTATGGGGCCTGTTTCCATGGCGGCAATTGTCTATTCTTATTATAGTACGCCAACGCGAATCAACCAAGCTATGGTATTGAACCACGAATTCCAATATCAATCCCCGTTCTTCGGTGAATTCGACAAGCAATTTATCTTTATCGCTCAATGGTTGGATATACCTAACCTTTTTCATATAGCCCTATTTCCAGCCCTGGCCGATTACTTTCCAAACCACTTGCTCTTGTGACATTTGCACCGGGCCCTGCGGCGTCATTTGCGGAACCGTCACGTGCTGTTTTTTGAAATCAATCGCCAGCTCAAAAAAACTTGCCAGCGCCAGGCTTTCAATGAACGCGATTTTGTATGTTTTTTTGTTTTGCATCGCGTTGGCGCCGATCTCGTTTTCCGGATTCCACAACGTATCAAGCTCCATTTCCTTTTTGTATTCCTCGAAAAGCCCGGCCATCGCCAAGGCGGTTTCATCGCCGGCGTAAACCACGCTGACAACGCCCAAATCCTCTTTTGCTTCCTTGCGCCCGATAAAATACTGGTGCGAATAAAGTTTTTCGGTGAAATAATCAACCACTTTTTCCACTTCATCATCCCGCATCGGCGATTTGTGGCTCTTGAGCAGGCGCTTGGCAAGGATGCGTATCAGGTTGTGGGTACGGTTCACGTTTCCCAAAGCCAGCGGATGTATCTGGGGATTCGCCTCCACGAATTTATTGAAAATTTTGGACAGTTCTTCGTCATTTTTGATACCGAATTTGTTTTTTGCCAGATCAAAATACGCCATCACGTCTTCCACGGATATGGGAATGCGGCTTTGGGGATTCTGCGGATCCTGCGGATTGAAAACATTGGCGGTGGACGGGTCTATCGGCGAAATTTCCGAAAGATCGCCCATCACGATTTCATCCGCGCCAAGCGAAATCATCGTGGCGGCGCTGTGCGCCTTGTACGGGACAAGCACGCTGAATTTGTCGCAATATTCGCGGATCATCGAAACCAGCCGCCACGGGACCATTGTGTCCCCGCCCGCGCTGTACAAAAACAAATCTATGTTTTTGGTTTTGCCGATGGCGCGCAATTGGCGGGAAATCCCCGGCACCACGTCCATCGCGATGCGCGCGCTCACCGGCCCCTGCCGGTCGCTGGTAAGGTAAGCGATGACCTTTGAATCGCGCAGTTTTTCAATCTGCCGTATCAATGATTTTTTATCCATAATAAGTCTGTATTACAATAATTTCCCTTGGGAATTATCAAATTTGATTGCGGTAATTTTTTCTTTCAAACCAGGAATATCATTTTTAATGACGTTCCAGATTTTGTTTAAATCCACGCCAAAATATCCATGAACCAAAATATCACGCATTCCCGCAACTTGCCTCCAAGGAATTTCGGAAAATATATCCCTAAATTCTTGCGGTAAATTTTTCGCCGCCTCGCCTATTATCTCGATTCTTTTTAAAACAGCATCTATTGATTTGGAATCTTTAAAAAAACGCCTCTTTATCTTCGCCCGCAACATATTCTTCAATTTTAGCAATTGAGTCTTTTATGTCGTCTATAAGGATTGACACATCTCTTTTCATAGTATTACTGCTTGTTCGCTTAAAATTTCATTCTTTAATTTCGGATGGATAAGGCGATATTCCACTAAATCAACATTTTTATTCAACAATTCTTCCAAATCGATTTTTAACCCGGACAAATCCATCAGGCTGCGGCTATCCTCCATCTCAATCAAAAAATCAATGTCGCTGGTAGATTTAGCTTCGCCCCGCGCCTGCGAACCGAAAATCGCGGCTTTGGTAACACCGTATCTTTTAAAAATTCCCAACAATTTATCCTTATCCTCAAATTTAATCTGGCTCATACTAGAAATATAGCATACTTCAAATTACACGCAACAAAAAATCAGGGCTCGGGAATGGCGCGCCGGCGCCGCGAAACGCGGCATCCGGAAGAGAGTTTTTGCCACCATCCAATCCATTTTCCCTATAAAAACAAATCTTTTAAATAATTTCCGGCATCGACAACATCAATCTTTCCGATTGTTTTTTCTCTTTTTAATTCCTTCACGATCTGGACGCCATTAAGATTATATTTTTCCGAAAAAAAAGAAAGGTTTTTACTCAACTCGCCGTCAGAAAATTTTATTTCGGCGATTGATGCTATTCTGCCGCCTTCGGCCAAAACAAAGTCCACTTCTTTGCCGTCTTTCGTGCGAAGATATTTAACTTCATTTTCCTGTCCGGTATAATCAATTTTGGCCAGCGCGTTTTTAAAAAAACTCATGGCAACAAAATTTTCAAATTTCACGCCCGCATCGCCCACCACCATTCCAGTGTCAAAAAAATATATTTTGGGTTCTTTCAAAA
>JBAYLX010000136.1:0-2583 GCA_041663885.1 Minisyncoccota bacterium
AATTAGCCAATGGCTGCCAGCCACTATTATTGACGCTCATCTGCATTGCCAGTTTCGACAGAATCATGAGAATATGTTTAATCCGAATGCTAAATATCCGGGGGGCATGTTTTCTTGTTTTCCTTGGTCGGAACATAGAGAAATTTTGCGAAAAATTTTTGGGCGGCGGATAAGGCAAAAGGTGGTGTTGCTAGGATTTCCTTTTTCCGAGTGGGAGGAAGAAAATAATAAACATCTTTTTTCGCTGGTCGATATTGGGACGAGATTTATTCCCGTTCTCACTATGACCGCGGAAAAAAGTGCCACTCGTGTTGAAGAAATGCTTGACCGCGGTTTTTCCGGAATCAAAATGTATCCGACCAGGGCGCAAAAATCTTCTTCCACTCGCATCATTGATGTTTTTCTAGAAGAAGTTTTGGGAGTTGCCGACAAAAAGTCATTGCCGATTATTTTGCATTTGCCGCAAGATATTTTCGCCAATCTCGATGAATTAATTTTTCTGGCGAAAAAATTTAAGAAGATAAGTTTTGTAGTTGCCCATATGGGCAATGTTTATCTTTACGATAAGAGGTTCTTGGAGGCATTACAAAAAATCAGTAAAGTGCCAAATGTGTTATTTGATACGGCTATGGTAGCCGATCCCCAAGTGTTGGCGGAAGCGCTTGCAATTTTAGGAAGCCAGAGAATTATTTACGGAAGCGATGCTCCCTTCAGTTATATTCGCGGCCGTTTTTACAATTCAGGGGTAGGCATTCGGCTGCAAAGCCAGGTTCGTTTTAACTGGGTTGATCCCCTTGAATATCAACAATACCGACAGGAGGCTAAAGATTTTAAATTGATGCATATCAGAATTATCATGGCAATTGGGGAAGCAATGCAATTATCAGCCACTCGGAATGTGGAAGAAGCAAAAAACAACATCTTCTGTTCCAATGCGCAAAAACACTTTCAAAGGAGATAAGACAATGGCCACAAGAGAAGAAATTGCCGCAGGTGTTGGTCACCGGTTTTTAGTTTTAACGGAACAGGGTGATGAGTTGCCGATTGATTTGGGGGTCTTTGACCGCCAGGAAGAAATCCAGCGGGATTTTCCCGAGCTGGTCAAGCTGGTGAACTTCGAGGTTCTGGAAAGAAATCCCGGAGTCCCACCGCCTTCCATCAAACTGATGCGCAGTATGGAGTTAATCGATTATGAACCGGCCAGTGATGCCGGCCATTTTCGCCTCTACCCTAAAGGCGCGCTGATGCTTAAGCTTCTTGAAGCTTGGGCGGAAGAAATCGCTATCAACCGTTTCGGCGCCATGCAAATTGAAACGCCGATACTCTACGATTGGAACCACCCGGCGATCAGAAGCCAGGGTGAATCTTTCCATGAAAGGCATTACTTGGTTCACGTTCCTTACCATAAGGAAAAGGAATTTGTTCTTCGTTTTGCCGGTGATTTCGGATTGTTCTGCATGGTCAGCGATGCCCAGATAACCTATCGCCATCTGCCGTTAAGGATTTATGAGTATTCCAAAAGCTACCGCTATGAGAAAAGCGGAGCCTTGGTTGGCCTTCGCCGGCTTCGCGGTTTTTCCATGCCGGATATCCATAGCTTCTGCACCGATATCGGTCAGAGCTGGGAAGAGTACGAAGAGCTTTATCGGAATTATTCCTATCTGGCCGATGTGATGAAGGTTGAATACGCAATTATTTTCCGGGTGGTAGATGAATTTTACCAGCAGTATAAGAGTAAAATTTTGTCTATGCTTCGGTTCAGCAAGAAACCCGCGGTGATTGATATTCTTTCTTCGATGAAACATTACTGGGCAGTCAAGCATGAATTTCAGGGTCTTGATTCGGTCGGTGGCGCTTGCCAGGTTGCTACCGTTCAGCTTGATGTTGAAGACGCGGAAAAATACGGCATCACGTTTGTTACCAAAGAAGGCAATAAACAGGGTTGTGTCATCTGCCATTCTTCCATCGGCGCTCTTGAGCGGTGGATTTTCCTGGTGTTGGAATCCGCTGTCAAACAGAAAGTTCCCCAGTTCCCGCTTTGGCTCGCCCCTTGCCAGGTCAAATTGATCCCGGTATCGGAAAAGTTCGTTGATATGTCCGTAAAGTTGGCTGGCGGTTTGCGCCTGCTGAATGTGCGGGCGGAAGTTGACGATCGCAGCGAGTCTGTCGGCAATCGGGTGAGATTGGCCGAAAAGGACTGGGCGCCTTATATTCTGGTTATCGGCGAAAACGAAGCCGGTTCGGAAAACTTCGCGGTTAAAAAGCGCGGCAGTAAAAATACCGTGCCGATGAGCCTTGATGCGCTGGTCGCCGAAATTCGCGGCTTAACCAGTGATATGCCGTTCCGGCAGTCAACGCTGCCTGTACTTATGTCAAAAAGGCCGAAATTTTTTGGCTGAAATCAAGGGCTGGAGAGAAAAGAAATTTTTCTCTCCAGCCTGACTTTACCGAAAGGAGCGCATTAAGATGATTAGACGAGAGTCTTTCGGAGGTTTGGTTTTTGAGGAGTCTACCCATAAGATTTTTACTCTTGATCGGCATTCTTTTCGATTGATTGAACTTTATTTTATTCGGGGAGAACCT
>JBAYLX010000137.1:0-2576 GCA_041663885.1 Minisyncoccota bacterium
AACATCTTCCATCAATTTCAATTTTCGCAAAATTTCCACGGTTTCGCCGCCCCCGGACACCCCGAATGATTTGCCCATGGAACGGGCGGCCACCAGCCGCGCCATTGAATATGTTCCGTATTCATACGGATGCTTTTCAAAAAATCCCATCGCGCCGTTCCATACCAAAGTTTGAGCGCTTTTTATGTATTTGGAAAATAATTTTATGGTTTGAGGGCCGATATCGTAAATTCCGAAATTATTTTCTTTAACGCCGAAATCATTGTCCAATTTTACCGCTTTCGCTTTTTTCCCGTCCACCCTTCCGACAATCACATCCACCGGCAAAACTATTTTTTTATTGGCGCAATACTTTTTCGCTTCCGCAAAATAATCTTTGTCAATCAAGGATGTTCCGACATCGCGCCCTTGCGCCGCCAGATAAGTATTTAAAACTCCTCCGCCAATCAAAATATGATCGGCCAAAGGCAAAAGTTTTTTTAAAACGGGAATTTTCGTTTCAATCTTAACTCCGGCCAAAACGATCACCAACGGTTTTTTGGGATTCTTGAGAACTTTTACTAGGCCTTTTATCTCTTCCTCCAACAGGATGCCCGCGCAAGAGGGAGTGAGTTCGGCCACACCCGAAACCGAGGATGCCTCGCGATGCGCCACACCAAATCCATCCAACACGAAAGCATCCGCCAAATCGGCCAAATGCTTGGCTAATTTTTTATCATTTTTTTCTTCGCCCGGAAAAAATCTGATATTTTCCAAAAGCATGACTTCGCTTTCGCGCATCCCCTTCGCGGCTTCTTTGGCCTTATCCCAATATCCTTCATCGCATTTTTTATCAGCCAAAAATTTTATATCCGTTTTCAACAAATCTTTAAGCGAATCCGCCACCGGCTTCAAACTGTATTTTTTCTCGTATTTGCCTTTGGGCCTGCCCAAATGGCTGACTAAAATAACTTTCGCTCCTTCGCGTAAAAGATAAGCGATGGTCGGCAAACTTTTTTCTATTTTATATTCTTCTTGAACTTTGCCTTTAAATACAGGGACATTAAAATCATCGCGCACCAACACGGTTTTACCGCGAATATTTTTCAAAGATGTTATCGTTTTAATTTTCATAAATTAAAAAATATATATACCAAAATATATTATACCACGGAAGAACCCCTCCCTTCCAATCAAGACACACTACTCCGCCAATTCATCGTACCCCTCGTCATCCGGCCAAAGATAATGTCCGAATATCCATTCGGCCAGATCGCGCGCCTCGCTGAATCTGGATTCATTGGAATCGGCTCCCAAAACAACTATTCGTATGGCATGTTTTTTCTCGTCTTCCAGATAAACCGCGAAATTATATCCGGAATCAATGATGTACCCCGTTTTTCCGGCGATATTTTCTTTGTCAAATTTATTCGGTATCCAATTCGTCAAAAGCCAATTCGTGCTCCACATCCTTTTGGCCTTGGCTTCGTTCAAGGGTTGGGCGTAATACTCGGCGGTGCCCGCCGCTTGCCTGATTTTTTCATATTTCAAGGCCTCGCGCAGAAGACGGGCTGTGTCTTCGGCGCTGGCGGCATTGGCCGAGTCCAGACCCGTGGGCTCCGCGAATGTCGCCGAAGTTAATCCCAATTCTTGGGCTTTTCTGTTCATCAAAATCACGAAATTCTCCGGCAAAATGCCGCTCGCTCTGACCAAGGCCTTAACCGCTCCGTTGGAAGAAGCGACAAGAGCCACATTCCATAAATCATCCAGAGTATATTCTTCGCCGACTTCAACCTGATGACTGCTGGAATCGCAGTCGCTCCCCTGAATCGTGGTGGTGGAATTCCATTGCATGGGCAAATCGGCGAGGGTGAGCATGGAAACCAATTTAGTGATGCTCGCCAGCGGGCGAACGGCCAAACTGTTTTTCGCGTACAATACCGTATCGGTAAAATCATCCACGGCATAAACGGAAACGGCCGTTAAATTATCAGTAAATTCGGTTTTGTCTTTCGGCAAAGGAACCACCGGCCTGCTCATGGGCAATTCTTTGGGTGTGATATCCCCTCCCTCTCGCGCCTGCGCCGGCGCGGTTATCGGAGCGCTTTCCGGAAATTTTAATAAAGGATAATGATTGGTTTTTAAAGAAGCCGAGGCGATAAAAATCAAAAGACAGCCGATAATCATCAGACCGTAAGAGGATAAAAAATCAAGCAATTTTTGTTTCATAATAAATCTTCGGTATCAAAATTATTTCTCTTCAAGCGCCGAGGTGATAGCTTCGTGTTTATGCAGGATCTCATAATCGGGCAACTCTCGCAAATCATTTATTCCCAAATGCCTTAAATAATCCATGGTTACTTCAAAAGTCGGTAAAAGATTGGCGGGATCTTCCGCTTCTTTCACCAATCCGCGCATCATCAAATTACGCAAAATGAGAGAGCAGTTCACGCCGCGCAATTGTTCCAATTCCGGCTTGGTAATGGGGCCGCAATAAGAAATAACCGTCAATGTTTCCAGTTGGGGGCGCGTGAGTTCACCCGAAACTTCGGCTTTAAGAAAATTTTCCGCCGCTTCGCGATTATCCGGATTGCTCG
>JBAYLX010000138.1:0-2532 GCA_041663885.1 Minisyncoccota bacterium
AAGGCGCGTGAGTTGGGCTTTGACTATTTGGCCACCGGGCATTACGCGCAAATAAAAAGAAATGTTAAAACCGGTGAAAATCAAATGCTTGTTTCGCGAGATAATGATAAAGACCAGACATACTTTTTGCATCAACTCACGCAGGAACAATTAAAATACACCATGTTTCCGATAGGGGGCTATACCAAAAATAAAGTTCGCAAATTGGCGGAAAAATTTTCCTTGCCTACGGCCACCAAGGAAGAGAGTATGGGAATTTGTTTTATCGGCGAAGTGCCGATGAAAGAATTTTTGGAAAAAAGAATTAAATCCAAACCCGGTAAGATAATTTTATCTGAATATCGTTGTCATTCCCGCGAAAGCGATCACCCGCTCACCTGTCATCTTCGCGCAGGCGGGGATCCATCGCTTTGTTGTCATTCCCGCGAAAGCGGGAATCCAGACGGTTTGGTCGTCGGCGAACACGATGGTCTGGCCTTTTACACCATCGGCGAAAGAATCGGTATAAAACCCATAAACCAAAATTTAAAATTTTTAAATAAAAACCCCATTTTTGTTTTAGATAAAGATACAAAAAATAATGAGCTTATTGTCGGTTTTGAAGATAATCCTCTTTTGTTTAAAAAAGAAATTGAAGTCGGCGATGTCAATTGGATATCTGGACAAGAGCCGAAATTGCCTTTAAAATGCCTAGTGCGATTGCGCCACCGCCAGCCATTACAGAAATGTGTGGTATATCATTCCACAATCAATTGTCATTCCCGCGTAGGCGGGAATCCAGTCGCCGTTTCTTCGTGTCATTCCCGCCTGCAAGTCCGCCTTGGGCGGAGGGGTGGGAATCCATCGCATCACTGTCATTCCCGCGAAAGCGGGAATCTGCTCTCGCCGAGCGCCAAACTCACTATTCATTTCACCGCCCCCCAACGCGCCATTACCCCCGGCCAATTCGCCGTATTTTATAAAAAAAATGAATGTTTGGGCGGGGGAGCGATTATTTGATTTTTGCGAGATATATTATAAAATAATTTATGATTATTGATTTTACAACTATTATCGGCATAATCGGAGCCGGTTTGATTTTAACGGCCTTTACCTTGGCTCAATTGAAAAAATGGAGCGACGAATGGCTTCGCTATGATTTGGTCAATTTAATCGGCAGTGGTTTGTTGGTGTGGTATGGTTTGGTGATTAAGGGTTATCCGTTTGTTGTGCTAAACAGTATTTGGTTTTTAGTTTCATTAAGAGATGTGATTATTGATTTGAAGAAAAAATAATTATGATTACCTCAAAACAACTCCGTCAAAAATATCTGGATTTTTTCGCGAGCAAGGGACACAAAATAATTCCTTCCGCTTCTTTGATTCCGGAAAATGATCCGACCGTATTATTTACCACCGCGGGCATGCATCCTTTGGTGCCGTATTTAATGGGTGAAAAACATCCGGAAGGCAAACGAGTGGCCAGCGTGCAAAAATGCGTCCGCACGCAGGATATTGACGAAGTGGGCGATAACCGCCATATGACTTTTTTTGAAATGATGGGTAATTGGTCTTTTGGCGATTATTTTAAGAAAGAAGCGATTGAATGGAGTTGGGAATTTTTAACATCGTCCGAGTATTTGGGTTTGGATCCGAAAAAATTGGCTGTTTCCGTATTTGCGGGCGATGACACGGCTCCGAGAGATGAAGAATCAGCTGAAATTTGGAAAAAACTCGGCGTGCCGGAAGATCGCGTCGCTTATTTGCCAAAGAAAAATAATTGGTGGGGGCCGGCCGGACAAACAGGCCCATGCGGTCCGGATACGGAAATGTTTTTTTGGCAAGGTCAAGGCGAATTTCCGCCGTCCGGCAGTAATCCGGGCGCGGACGAAGACAATTGGCTGGAAATTTGGAACGATGTTTTTATGCAATATGATAAAAAAGCAGATGGCAGATATGAACCGCTCAAGCAAAAAAATGTTGATACAGGCATGGGTTTGGAGCGCACCTTGGTGGTGTTGAATGGTTTTGCCGACGCTTTTCAAGCCGATACTTTTTGGCCGTTGATTCAAAAAATTCAAGAAATTTCCGGTCGTGAATATATAGAAGGCGGAGAAACCACCAAGTCAATGCGCGTCATCGCCGATCATTTGCGCACAGCCACTATGATAATGGGGGATGGCAAAAAGATCGTTCCATCCAATGTTGATCAGGGTTATATAGTGAGGCGCATGATCAGAAGAGCGGTTCGCCATGGCCGTCAATTGGGCATCAAAGAAAATTTTTGCGGAAAAATCGCCGAGGAGGTAGTTAAAATTTTTGCCGATGTTTATCCGACCGTGCTGGAAGATAAAGATTTTGTTTTGTTGGAAATAGCCAAAGAAGAAAGCAAATTTAGAAATACCATTGAGCAGGGTTTGAAGGAATTTGATAAATTATTGGAAGGTTTTCAAAAAGCTTTTGAAAAAACCGGAAAAAATATCGCGCGAATTTCCGGCAAGCAGGCCTTTAAACTTTTTGAAAGTTATGGTTTCCCTTTGGAAATGACTTTGGA
>JBAYLX010000139.1:0-2528 GCA_041663885.1 Minisyncoccota bacterium
TTGCAATGCTGGATAGACTGTTGGTTCCCCGATTCCGATACGAGCTTTCTTTTGCCCGTCGTTCAAAATAGAGAATCGTTTACCACATTCCGTGCAATCAACCCACTGAGTTCCCATTCCTCCTATTTTGAGGATTACGCTTTTCTTTCCACAATTCGGGCATCCATACTGGTTATAATCAGATACCGATATAGCTACAATCTCATTTGCCATTTGAATCACTTTTTAATCATAACATAATAGTAAAAAATTGTCAAGATTTTCAAGCCCTACTAAATCAGCTAAACTCTTTTATCTTGGAGTGGTTAAAAACAGACTATAATTCTCCGCCCACCAAAACACTAAAAATGTAATGAAAAAATATGGTTGACTTTGATAATTTTTCACAAGAAAATAAAAATAAGGTTCGCAAGGTTTTGGATATTATCCGAAATGCGTTTGAGTTTCAAGGAAATGAATTGAAGCCGTCAATTCAAATCCCCTATAAAGTGTTTGAAAACGAGGGTATACAACGCTACGATGTTATTTCGATTGCCAAGAAATTGGGTATGAGGGTCTTAAACGACATTTTGTCGGCGCAAGTAAGCGAATTGCCAAACAATGCAACGACTTTCGGCTTGGAAAAGCATAAAAGGGAAATTACGGATTGTTTAATCGTGTCTATCTACGATAAAACCGCGCTAATCAAAATAAACGAGCAAGTCGGGAACATTAAGGATGAGCAACAACAGTCAATTGACGGAAAAACGCCACAAACAGCAATTAAATCTCAAAATGCGCCTCTCAAAAAGAGCGTTTCATTTGACAAAAAGAAAAGCGTCTTGAAAGTAAACGGCACAGATGTTCCCATTGGGAAAAATACGAGGCAACACGATATGCTCGCAATTATTTTCAAGAATAAGAAGAGCAAAAATTTGGAATGGCAGTTTGGCGATATGGCAGAGGAAATGGCTGACGACCAGGGTTCGTCCAATTGGGAAAGTCTGTATGATGTTGCGAACGAAATCAAGACGAAAATAATTATCAAAACCGGTCAAGACGATGTCTTCGATATTACAACAAAGACAATACAAGTTAGCGAAGATTATCGCGATTAAGCGTTAAATTGTCGTGCGACATTCGCACGGCTTCGCGCGATAGGCATTGTGATAGTTTGCAGGTATAAACTGCAAACTATTTTTTTATGCCTGAAAGCAACCAACAAAATAGGATTGATTTGGATTCCGAGGCCAAACGAAATTTGATTGGTGTTTTTGAGTTGCTCGTAAAAATAGACCACAGAACTAATCCACAATTTTATAAAAGACCTACTCAAAATTATGAAAATCACGGAAATACAAATCAGGCCGATAAAACCTAAGGACGGGCTGGTGGCGTTCGCCAGCGTCCTGTTCGATGATTGTTTGTTTTTAGGCTCAATCGGGATTCATACGAAACTGGACGGGTTCGGTTACCGCCTCACCTACCCAACAAAGAAAATCGGCGACAGGGATATGAACATTTATCATCCGACCAGTAAGGAAACAAGCACGGCCATTGAAAAAGAAATCATCGCAAAAGCCGAAGAAATCTTGAATTAGCCCAGCAATAAAAAAGTAATGAAAATGTTAGACACAATAATTTTGACAATTCCGATAACTCAATTTTGTATAACCGATAATTCCAAATTTCGGCCTTCAACGCAAGGAATTTTTGAGGACGGCAACTGGTATGTTAAATGTTGTCAAAACGCCAGCGCGGAAGATAAGCTCAACAAGGTTTATAAGCCGAAATTGACGGTTTACAAGCGGGGTTACCAAGTATGGTTAAAAATTGAATTTTCAGCTCCAAAGCTGGTTTTTGGGGATAATGTTAATGAATTGCAGGAAGACGACTTTTTGGAGGTTGTAGCGCGGTTAAGGGCGGTTTTAGCGCGGATGGGCGTGAGATTGCCCGTGGGTTTACTTGAAAACGCGCCGATATCAGCTGTCCATCCTTCAAAAAACATTTCACTGACCAATGGCTATACGGCAATTTTTGCCATTCGGGAACTGGTAAAAATCAGCGTTAGCGAAAAGTTTGATATGGATTTTAAGGAATACCGGAACGGAGGCGAAGAATTGCAGATTTACAGCCAAACTCATTCGCTGGCTTTTTACGACAAAATAAACGACCTGACGAAACCCGAAAAGAGAGCAATCGACCGGCAACAACCAGCAACACAAATTTCTTTGTTTGATGTTTTGAGTAAAAGAAAACCGCCGATAGAAATCTTGCGAATGGAAGCAAGACTTAACCGCAGAAAGAAACTGAATGAAGTTTTGCGCGGATTGGGATTTAACGAAAATCCGACTTTCAGACAGATTTTCAACAAAGAAATCTGCCAGAAAATTTTGCTTCATTATTGGCAAGAATTTTTTGACGGCAAATTTTTCTTATTCGGGACAACAAATAATCCGCAAAAGTATTTGCAGGCCATCTTAGCCAAATATCCGCGCCTGGGAATTGGTTATGCTATAAAACTGGTTGGCTTTATTATGCTTTGCAAA
>JBAYLX010000140.1:0-2512 GCA_041663885.1 Minisyncoccota bacterium
ATTATATTTTGTCATCACCCTGACGATATCTTTGATTTTTTGTCCCGTTCTCAAAGTGGAAGAGCTTGGCAATCTCTTTATCAAATCCGCCATTGTTTGATCTTTGTCGGCGGTCAAAAGCCGGCGCAAAGAAACCGCGCCTTTAAAATAACCTTCTTTGTCGGTGATATAAATATAAAGCATGGAGCGTATGGAGGGCGACAATTTTTTAATTTCCATTATGGCGTGCTTTACCGTCCAATCAGGCAAACCGCTTACGAAATCCGCCGTCATAATTCCTCCAGCCGTATCTTTTCCGTATTTGATCAATTTTTGTACTTTTTTCAATTTGCCGTTTTGCAGATAAGAAAGCAGATCTTTGGCTTCTTCTTGGGACAGCATTTGGAGCAGATCGGCGATTTCGTCGGCGGACATTTTATCAATAATCTTGGAGGCCTTCTCCGTGCCCAAATGATTAACCAGAATCTTTTTGACCTCCGGATCCATTTCTTCCACCACCTGCGCCGCGGTATCTTCATCCAAACTGCTCATCAATTTACTGCCTTGCCTCAAACTCAAATCTTCCACTATGTTCGCCAAATCGGCCGGATGCAGACGAGCCAGATCTTTGGAAATGGTGTCCAATTTCAAAGCGCCTTTTTTAACGGGCTGGGCTTTGCGCCAGTCAATCAAGTGCACCGATAAAATATTAAGAAAATCCAGCCAAGAAACATTCATACGGCGCAATAATCCTTTGAAACTTACATCAATCCCCAAGACGGACATTTTGTTTTCAAACAAACCCAATTTCAAATCGTTCACGCGCACCACTCTCGCTCCGCCCACATCCACGATTTGCTGGTCAAGCACATCTCTTTTTAATTTTATGTAATTTTCTTTCGGCTCGCTTACGGTTTTTACATTAACAAAAGTATTTCTCAAATTGACTTCGCCCTTGCTTAAATTGGCGACATACTCATAAGGCACGCAGAACTCCTTCTCTTTATTTTTTCTTATTACCAATAGATCCAGAGGGGAATACACCCCCGCTTTGGATTGAATGATGATATCTTCAAGACGGCCGATGACTTTATCGGAACTGTCCGTCACTTTGTTGTTTAATATCTGGCTTAAATACAACATAAAAAATATTTGCCTCTATTTTACATTTTTTTCACGCACAAAACAATGTCGGGTCAAGCGTCAAAAGTGGATAACAATAAAGCAACCGCTTTTCGCCTGCTTTTTAGCATATTTCAGCCAAAAAGTCAAGGGTTAAAAATCCTCCGCTGGCATTTTAAAATATAATTGCTATAATACGGCTATTATGAACCCCTTGCGAATGTCATTCCTCCGACAGTACCCGTCGGAGGAATCCATCGCCCACCTGTCATTCCCGTGAAAACGGGAATCTGCGATTCGATGCGTCGGCGTCTGGATCCCCGCCTTCGCGGGGATGACAGTGTGGATGCGAGGATGACAGTGTGGATGCGAGGATGACAGTGTGGATGCGAGGATGGCAATAAAAAGTTCTATGCGCATAGGAATTGACGCGCGCATGCTCGGCCCGAGACAAGGCGGTTTGGGCAGATACGCGCAACAATTAATTTTAAATTTGGAAAAAATCGCCTCGGACGATGATTTTGTAATATTTTTGCGCAAGGAAAATTGGAATGAATACGAGCCGAAAAATCCGAAGTTCAAAAAGGTCTTGGCGGATGTCCCTTGGTACGGATGGCGGGAACAAATTTTACTGCCGGCGATAATAAAAAAAGAAAAAGTTGATTTGACGCATTTTCCACATTGGAATGTTCCTCTTTTTTATAACAAACCTTTCGTGGCGACGATTCACGATCTTCTGCTTCTCCACCACCCCACGCGCGAAGCCAGCGCGCTGGGTCCGGCCGGTTATTTTTTCAAACAAATAATGTTCAAAAAAGTTTTAAACCATGCCGCGCGCCATGCGAAAAAAATCATCACGGTGAGCGAATTTTCCAAAAATGATATTATAAAAACTTTACGCATTCCGGACGATAAAATCAGCGTCACTTATCCGGCGCCCTTCGCGGCGGAGGAGATTGCTAATCCGGAAGCGCGGAATTTTCCGTCCGCACGAAAATATGTCCTCTATGTCGGCGTGGCCTATCCGCATAAAAATCTGCTCCGCCTGCTGGATGCCTGGAAAATTTTTCAAAATAAATACGGCGGAGAATACAAACTGGTTTTAGCCGGCAAAGAAGATTTCTTTTATAAAAAACTGAAAAACCGATATGAAAATTCCGGCCTATCCGCCTTGGGTGGACAAGTCCGCGGGAACGACAATGACACAACTGTCATGCCCGCAACTGTCAAACCCGAAACTGTCATCCCCGCGAAGGCGGGGATCCAGTCGCCGACGCATCGAACCGCAGATTCCCGCTTTCGCGGGAATGACAGTGGGGCGATGGATTCCCGTTTTCACGGGAATGACAATGATGGCGGGAATGGCAGTGGTGCGCGGATCTCTCCGCCTATGACGAATTGTGATGACAGC